>JANMQQ010000037.1:0-35425 GCA_031370545.1 Gammaproteobacteria bacterium | reverse complement strand
AGTCAAGCATGCCGATGGATGAGATTTACCACGCCGCGCGGGTCGAGAGCGACGCGCAATCCTACTGGGACCAACACCAATCCTTCGCCGCTACGGAAGACCCCACGCGCGAAAAATATTATTGCCTGTCGATGTTCCCCTATCCCAGCGGCAAGCTGCACATGGGTCATGTGCGCAACTACACCATCGGCGATGTGCTGTCGCGTTTCATGCGCATGCAGGGCAAGAACGTGCTGCAACCCATGGGCTGGGACGCGTTCGGCCTGCCCGCCGAGAACGCGGCGATGGCGAACGGCGTGCCCCCGGCAAAGTGGACTTACGACAACATTGCCTACATGAAAAAACAATTGCAGTCGCTGGGCTTCGCGATCGACTGGACGCGCGAACTCGCCACCTGCAGACCGGATTATTACCAGTGGAACCAGTGGTTATTCCTGCGCATGCTGGAACAAGGCATCGCCTACAAGAAAGCCGGCACGGTGAATTGGGACCCGGTCGACCAGACCGTACTTGCCAACGAGCAGGTGATCGACGGACGCGGCTGGCGCACCGGCGCCATCATCGAGAAACGCGAGATTCCGATGTACTACTTCGCGATCACGCAATACGCCGAGGAATTGCTGGGCGATCTGGCCAAGCTCCCCGATTGGCCGGAGCGCGTGCGTACCATGCAGGCGAACTGGATCGGCAAGAGCGTCGGCGTGCGCTTTGCATTTCGAGTAAATGGAGTCGCGCGTAGCGCGCTCGGCTCGCCTCCCTCTACCTCAGGGAGAGGGAATGAGGGTGAGGACGATGAAGCACTGTTGTGGGTCTTCACCACGCGCGCGGATACGATCATGGGCGTGACATTTTGCGCCGTCGCCGCCGAACATCCGCTGGCGACGTACGCGGCGAAGAATAATCCGCAGCTCGCAGCGTTCATCGACGAATGCAAACGTGGCTCGGTGATGGAAGCCGACATCGCAACGATGGAAGAGAAAGGAATGTCGACCGGCATCAGCGTGACGCATCCGCTCACCGGCGAAAAGATACCCGTGTGGGTCGGCAACTACGTGCTGATGGGTTACGGTGAAGGTGCGGTGATGGCCGTGCCCGCGCATGACGATCGGGATTACTGGGTTGCAGTGAAAAATCATCTTCCTATCAAAAAGGTGATTAGGTCAGATACGGAAATATATTTAGAGTCGCAGTTGCGAGACCTAGAAAGCACTCCGCAAGATCCGGAGTTAATTGATAAGCGCCCGCTGATCGAAAGCCTTCGTCAAGACTTAGAAACGGTGCGGAAGAAACCATGTGAGACAGAGCGCGGTGTGTGTATTAACTCCGGCAAATACGACGGCCTGAACTACACCGCCGCCGTCGACGCCATCGCCGCCGATCTTAACGCCAAAGGCCTCGGCGAAAAGAAAACGATGTGGCGCCTGCGCGATTGGGGTATTTCGCGTCAACGTTATTGGGGTTGTCCGATCCCGATCATTCATTGCGCGCACTGCGGCGATGTGCCGGTACCTGACAAGGATCTGCCGGTGGTACTGCCGGAAGATTGCGTGCCGGACGGCAGCGGTAATCCGCTGAACAAGCGCGCGGACTTTGTGAACTGTAAATGTCCGAAGTGCGGCGCCAATGCGCAGCGCGAGACCGATACCATGGACACCTTCGTGGATTCATCATGGTATTACGCGCGCTTCGCGAGCGGCCGCGGCGCGAGCGCGATGGTCGACCGCGAAACCGATTACTGGATGCCGGTGGACCAATACATCGGCGGTATTGAACACGCGATCCTGCATTTGCTGTATTCGCGCTTTTGGTCGAAGGTCATGCGCGATTTGAAATTGGTGTCTTACGACGAGCCGTTCAAGCGCTTGCTCACGCAGGGCATGGTGCTCAACGAAATTTTCTTCCGTAAACCAAGCAGTGGACGCGTTCAGTATTTCAATCCGGTGGATGTCGAGCTCAAGCTTGACGACAAGGGCCAGCGTGCCGGTGCGCTGCTGAAAAGCGACGGCCAGGCGGTCGAATCCGGCGGCATCGGTACCATGTCGAAATCGAAGAACAACGGCATCGATCCGCAGCAGCTCATCGAACTGTACGGCGCCGACACCGCGCGCCTGTTCGTGATGTTCGCCGCGCCGCCGGAGCAAACCCTGGAGTGGAGCGATACCGGTGTGGAAGGCGCGGCGCGGTTTTTAAAACGCCTGTGGAAGCTGGTGCACACCCATGTGGGACTAGGTAGCGCCGCGCGTGTCGAGGTTGCGGTGCTCAACGAGGCACAGCGCGCGATGCGCCGCATGCTGCATGAAACCTTGGCGAAAGTGACTGACGATTACGCACGCCGCCGCACCTTTAATACCGCCATCGCGTCAGTGATGGAGTTGATCAACGCGTTGTATAAATTCGATGACCTCTCGGCACAAAGCCGCGCTGTGAAGCAGGAAGCGCTCGACGATGTGGTGATCATGCTGGCACCGATTGTTCCGCACATCAGCCATGAGTTGTGGAAAGCGCTAGGTCATGACAACGCGGTGATCGACGCGCGCTGGCCGAGCGTCGATGACAGCGCGCTGACGCGTGCCAGCATCGAGCTGGTGGTGCAAGTCAACGGCAAGCTGCGCGGTCGCATCGAAGTGGCGTTGGATGCGAAGTCGGCGGACATCGAAGCGCAAGCGCTGGCCGACGCCAACGTGCAACGTTTCACGGCTGGCAAGCAGATTAAAAAGGTGATCGTCGTGCCGGGCAAGCTGGTGAATGTGGTGGTGACATGAATGGCCTGCGCAGCAAGCAGGAAAGGACGCACGCGCTGATTTCCGGCACTGACCGTGACCACCCCACCCGGCAACTGCTCCTGCGTTGCTCTAACTTCCGCCATCCATGGCGGTCGCCTACGGGGCACCCCTCCTTGAACAAAGGAGGTGAGGGGGCTGCTATCTCCCCTCCTTATTTTCAAGGCCGCTCTTGCGCATCCCAGCGCTTCGCGGCACTTGCACAACCTGAGCAGCGGAGGGTGGACGCGCAGCGGACGGGGTGGTTAGGTGGGTGCGCCCTCCGCCTACGGCGGTTCTTGACATTTATCCTGCTACCCCTATTCCTGCTCACCGCCTGCGGCTTCCATCTGCGCGGTGTGGTCCAATTACCGCGCGGTATGGACGTGACCTATCTGCAAGATCAGCAACCATCGAGCAGCATCGCTACGCCGTTGCGGCAGATGCTGACCAGCAATGGCGCGCGCGTCACCGATAATCCGGACGAGGCAACCGCGACGCTGCATATTTTGAGCGAAACATTTGATCGCCGCATGATTTCCATTGGCCGAACCGTAAGTGAAAAAAACTACGAACTGGTTTATACGGTGTCATTTTCAGCACAAGCCAAGAACAACGCGTGGTCTTCCGACGCACAGGAAATTCGCATCACGCGCGAAATGATATTCGATGAGGCGCAGGTGTTGGCAAAAACCGCCGAGCAGGATCAGTTGCGCAATGTCATGGTGCAAGACGCCGCGCGGCAGATTCTTGTGCGCCTGCAAGCCAAAGCCAAATAATGCGCGCCCGCCCCGACCAGCTTGCCGCACAAACCAGCAAGGCGCTGGCGCCGATCTACTTGGTGAGCGGCGACGAGCCGTTGCAGCTTAATGAAGCCTGCGACACGCTTCGCGCTGTCGCGCGCAAGCACGGCTACAACGAGCGGTTGGTGTTCGATGTCGACGCGAGCTTCGACTGGAATGCGTTTTTCATGAATACCAATTCGCTATCGTTGTTCGCCGAGCGCCGCCTGTTTGAGTTGCGCCTGCGTTCCGGCAAGCCGGGTGAAAAAGCCAATGCCGCGTTGGTGGAATACGCGGGGCGCCCGGCGCAAGACACGGTAGTGCTGGTCACGGCGCCGAAGCTTGACAAGGATGCGCAGAACAGCAAATGGGTTCGTGCCATCGACGATGTCGGCACGGTGGTGCAAGTGTGGCCAGTCGAAGTCGGGCAGTTGCCTGCATGGATCGAGCGCCGCATGTGTGCCAAGGGTTTGCAACCGACACCGGATGCAGTGACGCTGCTGGCCGAGCGCGTCGAAGGCCATTTGCTGGCGGCGGCGCAGGAGATCGACAAGCTGGTGCTGCTGTATGGCAGTGGTGTGGTGGATGTCGACAATATCACCGCTGCTGTGGTCGACAGTGCACGTTTTGACGTTTATGGTTTAGCCGATGCGGCGCTGGCGGGCGATCCAGCGCGCGTGGCGCGCATGCTCGACGGATTGCGCGGCGAAGGCGAAGATCCGGTGCTGCTGCTATGGGCGTTGTCGCGCGAAGTGCGCACCCTGTGCACCATGGCGCAAGATAAAAAAAGCGGCACGCCGATGCCTGCCTTGTTGGCCAAACATCGCGTGTGGGACAAACGCAAACCGCTGTTTGAAGCCGCTCTTAACCGCCACAGCGCACTACGCTGGCGCCACATCTTGCGCCACTGTGGGACCATCGACCGCATCATCAAAGGACGCGAAGCGGGCAATGCATGGGACGAGTTGTTAGAATTGGGGCTGGCGATGAGTGGCGCGGCGTTGTTTGGTCGGCGTGCCGGTGTATAGTTTTGGAACGCTCTATTCAATATCGTATGTCTAGGTGAAGCGATGAACATTCCCGAATACATGACTCAACTTGGCCAACGCGCACGCGCCGCGTCGCGGGTGTTGGCGCGTGCGAGTACCGCGCAGAAAAATGCGGCATTGTTGGCGATGGCGGCGGCGATGGAAAAGGATCGCGCGCTGTTGCTGGCGGAAAATCGCAAGGATATGGACGCGGGCAAGAAATCCGGCCTGGATGCCGCGCTGCTGGATAGGCTGGAATTGAACGACGCGCGCATCAACGCGATGGCCGAAGGTGTGCGCCAGGTCGCGACATTGTCCGACCCCATCGGTGAGATCACCAATTTGAATTACCGGCCGTCCGGTATTCAGGTTGGCAAGATGCGTGTGCCGCTGGGTGTTATCGGCATTATTTACGAGTCGCGCCCCAACGTGACGGCGGACGCAGCCGCGCTGTGTTTGAAGTCGGGCAATGCCAGCATTCTGCGCGGCGGGTCTGAGGCTTATTACTCAAATCAAGCGATTGCGGCCTGTATTCGCGCCGGATTGCGCGCAGCTGAGTTGCCCGACGACGCGGTGCAGGTGGTCGAGACCACCGAGCGCGCGGCGGTGAACGAATTAGTCAAGCTCGTAAACTATGTCGATGTGATTGTGCCACGCGGCGGCAAAGGCTTGATCGAAATGGTCAGCCGCGAAGCGCGCGTGCCGGTGATCAAACACCTCGACGGTATTTGCCACGTCTACATCGACGACCAGGCGGATTTGGCTAAGGCGATCCCGATTGCGTTCAATGCCAAGACGCATCGCTACGGGGTGTGCAACGCGATGGAAACATTGTTGGTGGCGGAAAGTGTCGCCGCGCAGGTGTTACCCAAGCTGGCGGCGATGTACCAAGAAAAAGGCGTGGAGTTGCG
This sequence comes from Gammaproteobacteria bacterium, assembly GCA_031370545.1. Classification (GTDB taxonomy): domain Bacteria; phylum Pseudomonadota; class Gammaproteobacteria; order SG8-11; family SG8-11; genus UBA6921. The sequence continues at coordinate 29,945 of JANMQQ010000037.1, read as the reverse complement.
CGGATGTGACAAGACGCGCGCCCTTGTCAAAGACGCCAAGCCCGCGACGGAAGCCGACTGGCGCACGGAATACCTCGCGCCGATTTTGTCGATCCGCGTGGTTAGCGGGCTCGACGCGGCCATCGAACACATCAACACCTATGGTTCGCAACACACCGATGCCATCGTCACCGAAGATCTGACGCGCGCGCGTCGCTTTTTGGCTGAAGTGGATTCCAGCTCGGTGATGGTCAACGCGTCCACCCGTTTCGCCGACGGTTTCGAATATGGGTTGGGTGCTGAAATCGGTATCAGCACCGACAAGATTCACGCGCGCGGACCGGTGGGTTTGGAAGGTCTAACATCGCAGAAGTTTGTGGTGTTCGGCGACGGGCAGGTACGAAAGTAGTTTGTCGAAGAAATTGGAGGCTCTATGAATGCTGCGAAAGAAAAGATCAAGGATCTGCTTGCAAAGCTACCGGAGGATTGCACGGTTGAAGATGTGCAATACCATCTTTACGTTTTGGAGAAAATCCAGCGTGGTATCTCAAGGGCAGCATCTGAAGGCGTTATGACACAAGCAGAAGTTGAAAAGCAGCTGAGTAAATGGATTACCGAATAGAGTGGTCGCCCGAGGCAACCGAAGATGTCAAGGCCATCGCGGAGTTTATTGGCCGGGATTCTGCGTTTTATGCGCGCGCTGTGGTGGCAAAGATATTCTCAGCATCAAGCACACTCGCTGACTTTCCGCATATCGGTCGTGTAGTGCCTGAGTTTGACGATGAACGTATCAGAGAGCGGTTTGTGTACAGCTACCGGTTTGTGTATCGCATCGAGCAAAAGCAGATCTTGGTCGTGGCAGTGATTCATGGGAGGCGGCTGCTGGAGTCGGTAGCTGATCGGTTCCCCGGAACGAACGCATGACCATGAATCCCATCGGCATCCTCGGCGGCTCGTTCGATCCCATTCATCTGGCTCATTTACGCACGGCGCTGGAAGTGCGCGACGTGCTTGATTTGAGCGAGCTGCGCTTTTTCCCCTGCGGCCAACCGCCGCATCGCACTCCGCCCGTGGCCACGGCGCAGCAACGTGTGGCGATGTTGCGGCTGGCCATTGTCGGCGAGCCAGGGCTAATCGTTGATGAGCGCGAGATTCAGCGCGAGGGGCCGTGTTACACATTTTTCACGCTGCAATCATTGCGCGTTGAATTCCCGGCGGTGCCCTTGTGTTTGATCATTGGTGCCGACCAGTTTGTTAATTTCGATACCTGGCACCGCTGGCAGGAAATTCTTGGGCTCGCGCATCTGGTGGTGGTGTACCGGCCGGGCTGGAATCCCACCGGACAAATTGGCAACGCGGAACTGGCGCGGCTGGTCCAGGAACACACGACGGTTGAGGCGCGCAATCTGCGTGATGTTGCAGGCGGGCAGTTATTTTTCGCGCAAGTCAGTCAATTTGATTTATCGTCGTCGCGCATCCGCGCACTACTGCGGCAGGGCAAAAGCGTGCGTTATCTGGTTCCCGATGCGGTGTACGATTACATTCGCAGTCAAAATCTTTACAACAAAGCGGCAGGTGGTTTGTGAATACTGAAGAACTGGTAAAAGTCGTGGTCGACGCCTTGGAAGATATCAAGGCGGTGGATATTCGCGTGATTGATGTACGCAGTCGCACCGGCATCACCGATGTGATGGTGGTCGCCACGGGCAAGACCGACCGGCAAACGCGCTCGCTCGCGGCCAACGTGTTCGAGAAAGCCAAGGTCGCCGGGGTACGGCCGCTAGGCATGGAAGGCGAGCGGGTGGGCGACTGGGTGCTGGTGGATTTGGGTGATGTCGTGGTGCACGTGATGCTGCCTGAAATCCGCGATTTTTACGGGCTGGAACGCTTGTGGTCGGGTGACGACCTCGTCAGGCCGGTTGCACAGCTTCGTTAGCGGCGAGTCTCCTCAGTTTAAAAATGCGCATTCATTTGATCGCCGTCGGTCAACGCATGCCCGCGTGGATCACGCAGGGCTACGACGAATATGCCAAGCGTCTGCCGCACGAATGCGCTTTGCAGTTGGTGGAAATAGCCGCCGGGAAGCGCGGCAAAAATGTCGACGTGCAGCAGGTGTTACACAAAGAAGGCGGCAAAGTTCTCGCCGCGATTCCCAAAGGTGCGCGCGTGCTGGCACTTGATGTGTCGGGCAAAGCGTGGAGCACCGAAGAACTGGCGCGCGAGCTTGACATTTGGCTGCACGGCGGCAGCGATGTCGCGCTACTGATCGGTGGCCCGGAAGGTTTGGATGCACGTTGCGTCGAACGCGCAGCGCAACGCTGGTCGTTGTCGCGGCTGACGTTACCGCATCCGCTGGTGCGCGTGGTGCTGGCTGAGCAGTTGTATCGCGCGTGGACTATCTTGAAAAATCATCCCTATCATCGCGGCGGATAATCCCGAGTTGCATGCTTTCCAACTTGCCCAATCAATCCCAAATCGTCCTTGCCTCCGCCTCCCCCCGCCGCCGCGAATTGCTGCAACAAATCGGCGTGCGGTTTCGGGTGATCGTGTCGAACTCGGAAGAAACCGCCGCGCCGGAGGAAGCCGCTGAGGACTACGTCCGCCGTGTGGCCTTGGCCAAGGCGCGCACGGTGTGGCAGCGACTGCTACCGCACGAGCAGTGCCCGGTGTTGGGCGCGGATACTGAGGTGGTGTTGGACGGCGCGATTCTCGGCAAACCCGCTGACCGCAATGCCGGGCTTGCGATGCTTGAGCGCCTGTCCGGACGCACGCATGAGGTGCTCAGCGCGGTGGCCTTGGTGTATGGTGAGTCTGAGTGGTTACGGGTAAGTCGCAGCATCGTCAGCTTTCGAAATGCTACCCCACACGAGCGCGTAGCCTACTGGGCGAGCGGCGAGCCCGTCGATAAAGCGGGTGGTTATGCGGTGCAAGGTTTGGGCGCTGTATTTATCACTAGGCTCGAGGGCAGCTATTCTGGAGTAATGGGATTGCCGATATTTGAAACAGCGGAGTTGCTGCGTGAAGCTGGAATCGACGTGTTGATGAGTGAACAGAATTCGGTGAAGACATGAGCGAAGAAATCCTGATCAACGTCACCCCGCGCGAAACGCGCGTCGCCGTGCTTGAAAACGGGGTGTTGCAGGAAATCTATGTCGAGCGCGCCAGCCGTTTGGGCCTGGTCAGCAATATTTACAAAGGCAAAGTGGTGCGGGTGTTGCCAGGCATGCAGGCTGCGTTTATTGACATTGGATTGGAGCGCGCCGCTTTTCTGCACGCGTCTGACATCATGGTGCCGGAACAGGCGAAGTCAGAAGTGCCGGGTGAAGATAAAATCGCGTTGCCGCGCGGCGAACACAAACCGATCACCGAACTGGTGCACGAAGGCCAAAGCATTATGGTGCAGGTGGTGAAAGATCCACTCGGCACCAAGGGCGCGCGGCTGACCACCGAGATTTCGATCCCGGCGCGTTTCTTGGTATTGATGCCGGATTTAACACACATCGGTGTGTCGCAAAAAATTGAAAGCGAAGCAGAACGCCAGCGCTTGAAAGACCTGCTGACCAAATATTCGCCGGAATTTCCGCAAGCGGGCTACATCGTGCGCACCGTGGGCGAAGGCGCGCTCGAACAAGCGTTTCATGCCGACATGGCGTTTTTGCACAAAGTCTGGAGTTCGATTCAGGAGCGCGCGCGCACTGAAGCGCCGGGCACGCTGATTCACGAAGACCTGCGCCTAGCGATGCGCACCATGCGCGACATGGTGGGCGGCGATGTGGAAAAAGTGCGTATTGATTCGCGCGAGACATTTCAGAAAGTGGTCAAATTCGCGACCAAATTTATTCCCGAGCTGGCGCCACGTATTGAACATTATCCGGGTGAGCGGCCGATCTTTGATCTGTATGGCGTAGAGGATGAAATTCAAAAATCGCTCGAACGCAAAGTACAGCTCAAGTCCGGCGGCTATTTGATCATCGACCAGACCGAAGCGATGACCACGATTGACGTCAATACTGGCGCCTTTGTCGGTAGCCGCAATCTGGAAGAAACCATCTTCAAGACCAATCTGGAGGCCGCTCAGTCCATCGTGCGCCAACTGCGGCTGCGCAACCTGGGTGGCATTATCATCATCGACTTCATCGACATGCAGGATATGGAGCATCGCCGCCAAGTGCTGCGCGCACTGGAAAAGAAGCTCGAAAAAGATCATGCCAAGAGCCAGATCAGCGAGGTGTCGAACCTTGGGCTGGTCGAAATGACGCGTAAACGTACCCGCGAAAGTCTGGCGCATATCCTGTGCGAAACTTGTCCAACCTGTCAGGGACGCGGCTCAATCAAAACCGCCGAGACCATTTGCTACGAGATTTTCCGCGAGATCCTGCGCGAGGCGCGCCAGTATGAAGCGCAGCGTTTTCTGGTGCTCGCATCGCAGGAAGTGGCGGATCGCATGCTGGACGAGGAGTCCGCCAGCGTCGCCGAGCTGGAAACTTTTATCGGCAAGTCGATAACCTTCCAGGTCGAGACGCAGTACGCGCAGGAACAGTTTGACGTGGTGTTATTATAGAGCCCGGGTTTCGGGTGAACTTTAATGGGTGATGGACTGAGGGCAGCGTCGTAATCCTACGACGATTTTGGCCCGGGTGGTTGTCGCAATGACGCGAGCCTTTCGCTTTCTCGGGTATACCCTCGGGTATGCTCTGATCATTCTTCTCGTTGTTTCTGCTACGGCGCTAACAGCGGCGCGTTGGTTGCTGCCACACGCGCATCAATACACACAACATATCGAACAATTGCTGAGCGCCACCTTGCAGACGCCGGTGCGCATCGGTCGTCTGGATGCGAGTTGGGATCGCTTCGGTCCACAGCTGATTGTCAAAGACGTGCGCATCCTGGATGCCGGTGGCAAGCAAGAAATTGGTCGCTTTGCAGCGGCACGTTTGAACTTTGATTTGGGATCGCTGCTGACGCACGGGCGTTTGGGACTCAGCGGCGTTTCGGTTTCGGGTGTGCATCTGGTGATCGAACGTCTGCCGGAGGGCAATTTACGCATCGCCGGATTAGGGCATGCCGCCACTGACTCGCCAGTGGATACCGCGTCGGCAGCGCAATGGCTGTTTGGACAATTGCAGTGGCAGATCAGCGACAGTTCTGTGGACTGGCGGGATTTGCGCAGCGATGCCGTCACGCTGCACTTCACTCACGTCAACGTGCGGTTGCGTAACCAAGCACAGCATCACCGCTTGGAAGGTAGCATGTCGTTGCCAAGTGACCTGGGTGAGCAAGTGGCCTTCAGCATGGATGCGACCGGCGATCCCCTGCAACCGCAAACCTGGACGGGTCAGTCCTACCTCGGCGGCAAACACATCAACCTTGCCGGTGCGGCGCAACAATGGAGCGATGCGGTTAGCGTTCCAGTCAAAACCGGTACGGCGGATGTACAACTTTGGGGTCATTGGGACAACGGCCTGGGTCAGCTAACGGGCGAAATCGCTGGACGCAACGTTGCGCTTGCGACGACCAACGATCAGACCACCACGTTCGAGCAACTCAAAACCCAGCTGCGCTGGCGGCGGCGCGATGCAGGTTGGGATTTAAGCTTGAATCGTTTAGTGGTTAATCGCGATGGCCACACCTGGCCGGATGCGCGCGCGCAAATCATTTATAACCACAGCGATTCGACCGCAGCGCCCGCCTTCGAAACGCAATTCAGTTTTCTGCGCGTGGAGGATGTTGCCGCCGTCAGCGCGGCGCTACCGCAACTCGAGGGGTCATGGCGTGAATATTTAGACAAGATGCAGCCACGTGGTGATGCACACGACGTGGCGATTAGTTTCAGCGCCGGGACCACGCACCCGCGTTATCAGGTGCACGCTGACGTATTGGGCTTGGAAGTCTCGCCGTGGAAGGCATTGCCTGGGTTCAGCGGAGTCACCGGCTCGTTAGCCGCGGACGAACGCTCGGGCAGGTTGGATTTAGCCACCCCCGGCGCCACGCTGGATCTGCCGAAGGTATTTCGCAGCGCCTTTCCGTTAGGCGCGGTGCGCGGCCGAGTCGAATGGGAACACGATGCTGACAGCGGCGCCTGGCGCGTCGCGGGCGATGAACTCAGCGTGCGCAGCGTCGATGCCGATGTGCACGCCAGTGTAGAAATCAGCGCGCCCAACGCACAGACCGCGCCCTACCTGGACCTGGTCGCGACATTTAAAGATGGCGATGGCCATAGTACCTCGCGGTATTTGCCGACCACTATCATGTCACCGGCAGTGGTGGCATGGGTTGACCGGTCTGTTAAAGAGGGCCAGGTGACGCAGGGCGGGGTTGTGTTGCACGGTCGTGTGGATCAGTTTCCATTCGCGCAAGGTCAAGGCCGTTTTGAAGCGCGTGGCAATGTCGTTGGCGGCGCGTTGGATTATCTACCTGACTGGCCACGTATTGACAATATCGACGCCGAGCTGGTGTTCAGTGGCAGTAGCATGGAAATGCGCGGGAATTCAGCGCAAATTATGAATTCGGCGGTGTCGAATGTGTTTGTGACGATTCCAGACATGGCGTCGGAGTACGCTATCTTGACTATTTCTGGTGACGTAAAAGGCGAAACGAAAGAACAGCTGGCGTTTTTGCAGATTGCACCGCCACTGCGCGAGATGATCGGCCGTGATCTGACCGATGTGGTGGTGCGGGGTGCGGGTGAGCTGCGACTGGATATGGCCGTGCCGCTGGGGCGTGCGATGTCGCATGATGTCAAGGTGAGTGCCCAAGCGCGGTTGCACGACAATGCACTGAATCTGGGACACTGGGGCGAACTGTTGAGCCGCGTGGATGGAACCTTGTGGATCGACAACGACGGTATTCGCGGCGACCGGATCAAGGCGCACGTGTTGGACCAACCTGCCACGCTGGAGATTCGCACGCTGCGCGCCGACGGTGCGGCACAAGTGCAGATCAAGAGTCGTGGAAGTTTAGCGCCTAGTCAGTTAATGGCGCGGATCAATCCCGATTGGGGCCGCTATTTCCAAGGCGAAGGACGTTGGCAGGCCAATCTGAAATTGCCGCTCAGTTCGGGCGGCAACACTGCCAAAAAATTGCATGTCGAAGCCTTGTGGGACAACGTCACGGTCAGCTTGCCTGAGCCCTTGGCCAAACCCGCTGGTGAGCCGCTCTATGTTGAAGTCAACGCCGACATGACCGACACCGAGCAAAAACTTTTCGTGCAATATGGCAATCGTTTGCATACCGCTGTGCAGTTGGTCAACGAGCATGACGTAGCGCGAATTGCGCGGGGTGAATTACATTTCGGCGAAGGCAAGGCCGCACTGCCCAAGCCTCCCGGTGTTCGCGTTAGCGGCAATCTGGAAAAATTTTCGCTCGATGCATGGCGCACATTTGCGGGCGGTGCCAATTGGCCCAACGGCGACGCTGCCGCTTCATCGCGCCTACTCTACGACCTGGATGTGCATGCAAACCAGTTGTTGGCATTTGGCCAAGCGTTGAGCGATGCGCATGTCAAGATCGTGCGCGGCGCGAAAGAGTGGCGCACCACTATAGTCAGTCCGGATTTTTCGGGTCGTATTCGTGTGCCATTCGAACTCGCACAGGCACCGATCAATATTGACTTAACCCACTGGCATTACACGCCAAGTGAGGTTACGACCGCGTCGACCGTGGATCCACGTCAACTCCCGGCGGTTGAGCTCAAGGCCGAAAAATTTGTGTATGGCAAAGTTGATTTCGGCCGCATGCAAATGCGCGCGTCGAAGTTTGCCTATGGCTGGCGTGTCGACAAGCTGGAGCTGAACGCGCCATCGACCATGGTAAACGGCTCAGGCGCATGGACCTACGACGGTAAGCAGCATCAGTCGCGTTTTGATGCGGATGTTATCAGTGAGGATGTGGGCGTCACCATGAACACCTTTGGTTACGCTAACGGTATTGCCGGTGGCAGCGGGCGTATCAACGTGCACGCCGCTTGGGCGGCTCCATTGGCCGATGTCGCACCGGAAAATATCGACGGCAAACTCACGCTGGATATCAAGAAGGGTCGCATGTTGGAATTAAATCCCGGCGCCGGTCGCTTGTTTGCACTGTTGTCGATTCAAGCGTTGCCGCGGCGATTGGCGCTGGATTTTTCCGATTTGTTTTCCAAGGGCTTTGCGTTTGACGACATCAAAGGCGAGTTCCGTCTTGAACATGGCGAGGCGTACACCAACAATCTTGCGATGAATGGCCCCGCCGCCAAAGTGCGTGCGACCGGACGAATTGGTTTGTCAGAACGTGATTACGATCAGCGCGTGCATGTGATTCCTGAACTTACCGCCAGCGTGCCCGCGCTCACTGCCATCGCTTACTTGTCACCGCAAGTGGGCATTGCGACTTACGTGCTGGGCAAAATTTTTCAAACCCAAATTGATGAGGCCGTCGGCGTGGATTACACCATCAAGGGCAGTTGGGACAATCCGCTCGTCGAGCGCGTCACTGCGGCGGTGTCGCCACCCGCATTTCCAGAAACACCGTAGCATTCGACGTTCATCAAATACCTATTTCTTGCCGATGAAAAAAAGGGTGTGCTGATGCTATCCTGTTGGTACGCACGCCCGTGCGTGTGCCTCAAGGAGAATTGAATGAAAGTCGCGGCGGTGCAGATGGCGTCGGGTCCCAACGTCAGCTACAACCTCATCGAAGCCGGGCGCTTGATTGCGCTTGCGGCGCAAGACGGCGCCGAGCTCGTGGTGTTGCCGGAAAACTTCGCCATCATGGGTTTGGCTCCACAGGATGTGGTTAAAATCCGCGAGCCGCTGGGTAAGGGGCCCATTCAAGACTTTCTGGCTGATCAAGCCAAAAATCAGGGTATTTGGATTGTCGGCGGAACCGTGCCGTTAGTCGCCGACGATCCGAAAAAAGTACGTGCCGCATGTTTGCTGTTTAATGATCGTGGTCAGCGCGTTGCGCGCTACGACAAAATTCATTTGTTCGACGTACGCATTGAAGAAACCAAAGAAGTTTATGTCGAGTCCGCCGTCATCGAGCCAGGTAACGAGGTGGTGGTTGTGGATACGCCGTTTGGTCGGTTGGGTCTGGCGATCTGTTACGACTTGCGCTTCCCGGAATTATTTCGTCAGATGCTCGATCAAAGCGTTGAGGTGATTGCGTTGCCTTCCGCGTTTACCGCCATCACCGGCAAGGCGCATTGGGAAACTCTGGTGCGTGCGCGCGCGATTGAAAATTTGAGCTACGTCATCGCTCCCGCGCAGGGCGGTTACCATCTCAACGGCCGTGAAACCTTTGGCCACAGCATGATTGTTGACCCGTGGGGCGTGATGTTAGATCGGTTGCCAAATGGGTCAGGTTTTGCGATTGCTGACTTGGACCCCAATTACTTGCGCGCCACGCGTCGCAATTTCCCCGCGATTTCGCATCGTCGCATCAAGTGCAAGATTTAGTCAGGATAACCATGCAAGCACCTTTGGATTTAGCTCGCGAACAATTACTTTCCCCCGGCGGCATCACCGAACACGACCTGACCCGTACCTTGGACAGCATGCTCACGCACGCCATCGACAGCGCGGATTTATATTTTCAAGCCAGCCGCTTTGAGTCGTGGATGCTGGAAGACGGGATCGTAAAAGAAGGCGGTCACAACATTGAGCGTGGCGTCGGTGTGCGTGCGGTCAGTGGTGAAAAAACCGGCTTCGCATATTCCGATGAAATCGTGCTGCCCGCCATCACGCAAGCAGCGAACGCGGCGCGCTCCATTGCCGCACACGGTGGGCAGGGCAAGGTGCGTGCGTGGCAAAGGGCGCAGGGCAAGGTGCTTTATCCGGCGCTGAATCCGCTCGGCACGTTGAGCGAGCAAGACAAGATTCAATTGCTGCATGCAGCCGATGCGGAAGCGCGGCGTGTCGACCCACGTGTGAAGCAAGTGATTGTGAGCCTGGTGAGCGAGCACGACGTATTTTTGATTGCCGCCAGCGACGGAACGCTGGCTGCTGACGTGCGGCCCTTGGTGCGCATGAATGTCACCGTGACGGTGGAACAGAACGGGCGGCGCGAACAAAGTTCGTCTGGCGGCGGCGGACGTTTCGGTTTGCAGTATTTTGTCGAGAACGGGCGCGGCTTGGCGTTTGCGCGCGAAGCAGTGCGTTCGGCGCTGGTGAATCTGGATGCCGTTGATGCGCCTGCAGGCACCATGCAAGTGGTGCTTGGCCCGGGTTGGCCGGGCGTGTTGTTGCACGAAGCCATTGGCCACGGCTTGGAAGGCGACTTCAATCGCAAAGGCAGCTCGGCCTTTTCCGGGCGCATTGGCCAGCGCGTGGCGGATGAGCAATGCACCGTGGTAGACGACGGCACGTTAGCGAGTCGACGCGGTTCACTGAACATCGACGACGAAGGCACGCCGACGCAGTGCACGGTCTTGATAGAAAACGGCATCCTCAAAGAGTACATGCAAGACAAATTAAACGCGGGTTTAAGCAAATCCAAACTTACCGGCAATGGGCGCCGTGAATCGTACGCACACGTGCCGCTGCCGCGCATGACCAACACCTATATGTTGGCGGGCAAATACGATCCGCAGGAAATCATCGCCTCGGTGCAAAACGGCCTGTACGCAGTGAATTTCGGTGGCGGGCAAGTCGACATCACCTCGGGCAAATTCGTGTTCTCTGCGTGCGAGGCGTACCAGATCTAAAATGGTAAAGTCACGCGCCCTGTGAAAGGCGCCACCTTGATCGGCAACGGCCCCGACGTGCTTACGCGCGTGAGCATGGTCGGCAACGATCTAAAGCTTGATGAAGGCGTGGGCACCTGTGGCAAGGAAGGTCAAAGTATCCCGGTCGGCGTGGGCCAGCCTACATTGCGCGTGGACAGTCTGACGGTAGGCGGTACGCAGTCGGAATAGTCACGTACTGGTGCCCTGGACATGTCTGACGACACCCTCGTCCAACGCATTGACGCCGTGCTGCCGCAAACCCAATGTCAACGTTGTGGCTATGCTGATTGTTACGCGTATGCACAGGCGTTGGCGGAAAATTCTGCTGACTTGAACCAATGTCCACCCGGCGGTGATGTCACGATCATCGCCCTTGCTCAGCTACTGCAATGCGCGCCCAAACCGCTCAATCCGATCCATGGCAAACATGCGCCGCGCACCGTCGCGGTAATCGACGAGGCGGTGTGCATCGGTTGCACGCGCTGCATTCTGGCGTGCCCGGTTGACGCCATTCTGGGCGCAACCAAACTCATGCACAGCGTGATTACCGACGAATGCACCGGCTGTGAGTTATGCATTCCACCCTGCCCGGTGGACTGCATTGTGATGGTGCCTGCGGCAACAGAAAGTCCTGATAAAAAACCATTGCGGGCGGAGCAAGGGCGCCGACGTCATCATTTTCGCGTTGAGCGTCTCACGCGCGACCGTGCTGAGCGCAAGCAGCGGCAAGCCTTAAAAAATTCGCCGATTGCGTCGGCGCAACCCCAGCTCGATGCGCATCGCCTAGCGATACTCGCCGCCGTAGAGCGAGTGCGTGCAAAACGCAGCGTGCCCGAGAAATAGGCAACTCAGCCCATCTTTGTGGGGCCATGTTGTGACGTAATTTTTTGTGCGATATAAACGCCAACTTTATCGCAATTCTCGCAATGACATCCCCATGCCTTGGTCGTGTGACTCAGTTCAATAAAGCCCGCTCGACACGTCGCAATCCACGACCAACGCACTCGACCACCTGACCAGCGGTAGCGTTGCCACCTCTCCCCTCGTACTGATCGCGACGCTATCCATCTGAGGGTTGTGCGACATCGCATTTCGAGCGTGAACGCATCCCGAGATTCCGATAGCGAGCCGCGCGTAGGGTAGGTACATGAGCAAGTCATTTCATCACCAGAACATCAAGGCACTGCGCCCGCAGCTCGGGTTCACGCTGGTTGAGCTGATGGTAACGGTGGCGGTAGCGGTCATTTTGTTATCGATTGCGGTGCCGAGCTTCGTTGATGTTCTGCGCGCCAACAAGCTCAGCAACGACGTGAATAGCATCGTTCAGGCAATACGCGACGCGCGCAATGATGCCGTGGCTCATGGAGGCTCAGCTCTGTGCGCCAGCGCTAATCAGACGACTTGCAGTTCCGTCACCTCGGATTGGGTGACCGGCTGGATTGTCGTAAACAGCGCCGGTGTTGTCGGTGTGAGCGACCGCCCATTAACCGGCATGACTATTACCGCCAGTGGAACAGCGGCGACCTATGATGATCGTGGTCATTTAACTCCGGCCGGTGGGTCGCTTACCTTGACTTTTTGCAATGGGCGTACCGGAGTCGGCACCGGACGTACCATCACCGTGAGCTCAGCCGGATTGCCCACAACGACTAACTACGACAGTTGCACTTGATGAGTTCGCTTTGCATTCGAAGGATTCACGCTATGAATTCATATGCTTCGAGTTATTCCCGGCAACGCGGTGTCACGCTGCTGGAGAACATGGTGGCGTTGCTGATTCTTTCCGTCGGCATGCTCGGCCTGGCGGGCTTGCAGGTGTATTCCTTGCGCGGCAGCGCGGGGGCCTCATATCGCCAGATTGCAGTGCAGCAAGCACAAGATATGGCGGATCGAATTCGGGCCAATCCGGCAGCGGTCTTCCCGGCGCCCGGAGGGGTCGTGCAATACAACGGCATGACTGCGAGTGCTGCTTATGATAATCCGGCGACAGTGTTCGCACTCATCACTGACTGTCGTGTTAGCACCTGCACCCCTAACGAGATGGTTGCTTTTGACGTGACGGAATGGCAGGTCGCCAACAACGCCCAACTACCCGGTGATCACAGTAAAGCCGGAGGTTACATCACCAGTGTGGGCCTGACTGGTCTGGTTTCCGGCGTCGCTGGCGCCCCTCTTAATGTGGCAGGGTTAAATACTCCGCAACGGCAACGCTACACGATCACGATCCGCTGGGACGGTGATCGCAGCAACGGTCCGGTGGGCGCCGATCCCAGCAATTGTGCGCTTGCTGCCGTCACCGAGCTTAACTGTTATTCCTTGGTGATCGACTTATGAAAAAGCAGGCACGTAGTGCGCATCGTCAGCGAGGTCTGACACTGGTGGAACTCATGGTTTCCATGGTGGTGGGGCTGGTGCTCATGGGCGGCGTGGTTCAAGTGTTTAAAACCAATAAGGGCGCCAACCGTTACAGCCAGGGTCTGGCGCAAATGCAAGACAATGGAAGTTACGCGCTGGACTTTGTATCCAACCAAGTTGGCCAAATTGGTTATGTTCCAACCTGGAGCAGCCTTGGGCAAGTCGGTGATCAGAATGGTGACGGGGTTAAAGATCGCGTCGATATGGAAAAGTGGGCCTACGGTGCCGCTGCACCTGCGATAGGTAGTGAAGGTAGCGGCACAGCAAGCGATGGGATCACGGTGAATGTATATATCGATCCTCAAAACCCGGCCCCTACCAATTGTGTCGGTGCTTCCGTCGCTTCACCCGGTAGTTTTACCGGCGTACCGGGATGGGGTGTGACCAATGTAATTGCCGTTAACACCACGAATTCCACACTCACCTGCAATGGTGTGGCGGTCGCAAATGGTGTCGAGAATATGCAGATTCTTTACGGTGTGGATATGACGGTTCCCGGAGATGGAATCGTTGACCGGTATATGCGCTGGGATCAACTGATCGCGCCGACCGACTATCGTATGAAAGTCATTGCAATACGTGTAGCACTCTTGGTTGCTAGTACCGATCCCACACGCCCGGTCGCAGATACCGGTACCAAAAATCTGCTGGGCACGGTTGTAGGCCCTTGGACTGATCGTAAGCTGCGCACGGTTTATACCACCACCATCAGGCTACACAACCGTTGCGCCAAATTTGCAGGAGGCTCGTTGTGCGTATGACATTACACCCAGCTATTACTGAATCGCTGCGAACACCGCAATGGCGTCAACGCGGCAGCGCGTTGGTCATGGGTCTGGTATTTCTGGTAATTCTCACGTTGCTGGGGTTAAGTGCCAGCGGCAGCTCGATTCAGCAGGAGTTGATGTCGCGCAATCTTCGCGATCAAAGCCTCGCCCTCGAAGCGGCGGATGCGGCGTTGCGTGCCGGCGAAACCTGGTTGCGGACGAATGGCGGCCCGCGCCCGATTGCGCTTGACCCGTTGACTGGCAGCGCATTTGTTAAACCGGCCGGCTTTTGCGATGCCGTCAACTCCAATTGTCCCTACGTTGGCACAAGCTTTTGGAACAATCCCGCCAATGCAGAGCCGCTAGGCGGAGCGCGCGACGGGCAGAACGTTTTGCCAACGTTGGCGGCGGGAAACCAGCCCCGCTACGTTGTCGAATTTCTCTATGACTGCCGTGTTTGTGTACTGGGTCAGCCTAATCAAAACCCACCCCGTTACTACCGTATTACTGCCCGTGGTACCGGATTAAATGCCAATACCACGCGTGTCGTACAAAGTATTTACCTGTTCAATTAACACGTTACTGTCTGGAATTAATACTGCAAAGTGAGGTCGTGATTATGAAACGCAACACCGCAAAAAAACCGCTCCATGATTTGGTGAAGCTCGCGCTGGCCACCGGCTTATGTTCCGTATCATCTTTCGCGGTTGCCGCAAACTGGACTCTCGCGGACTACCCGCTGTATCTCGGCAGCTCGGTACCGGCGAACATCCTGCTCATGACCGACGACTCGGGCAGCATGGACTGGGACGTGATGACCCGCGACTATGTGAATGATGGAAGATTGAAGTATCCGCAACCGGACGGCTCCGCTACACCCACCGGCGGCGGTATAAAAAACCGGGCGGGCTGCGCGGCACCGTACGAATACGCGGTGCAGTTTAACTCGACCTCGACTTGCGATGTGGCAGACGATCTGGAATGGCGTTTCCGTAACGCCGACTTCAATCCGATGTATTTCAACCCGAAGAAACAATACAAGCCTTGGTCCGGCACCGACAAAAACGGGATCGCGTTCGGCAATATCGACCCGGCCCAGGCCTGGGACGATCCCTATGTAAAAAATTACAGCGGCACCGGTTCGTGGATCAACGTGACCAACCGAGCCTCCGCGATATCAATTGTCGACAACGTTGCATTGGCGCAGAAGCCGCTTGGGGCCGGAGCGCTTGCTCTGAACGGGCCTTTAACTTCGGGAGGCACGCTCACTCTCGCTGCCGCCGACAAGCTCAAGATCGCATCGACCGGAAATATTTCGAGCCGCACGTTCACCATTACCGGCACCAGTGCAAGTGGCTCTGCACAGAATGAAACTATTACCGGCCCTAACAACAGTACCGTGACCTCCACTAAAACGTGGAAGACGGTGACTTCAATAACCATCAACGGTTCTGCTCTGGCCAATATCACCGTCGGCACTAACGCCACTCCCGCATCAGGCGACAACCACCCGATCTTGGCGGGAGGGTTGCACTTCTCCACCTGGACAGACAGCGCAACCAATCCCACCTTCTTCGACAATGGCGAGCAAACCGATTATCAGGTCGGCAACCTCCCGGCAGTCATCCCGGCCGGCTGGGATGTGAGCTACGACGCAGATCCGAAGAAAGCCGTCCAGATCAACTTCGCGAACTGGCTCAGCTATTACCGCGCGCGTCATCTGGTGGCCAAGAGTGCATTGGGCAGTCTCGTGGCCAATGCCAATAACCTGCGCATGGGGTTTGCAACCCTGCACAATAACGGAACCATTAACACGCCCATGAGTCAGGTCGATGCCACTCCCGCCGGGGTCGTGAATCGTAAGACCCTGCTGGACAACATTTATAAAAACTTTCCTGCTAACGGCACGCCGTTGCGGGCCGGACTGAGAAAGGCGGGTGAATATCTGTCCGGCAATACCAGCGCAATAGCCTTTGCCAGCCCGGCCGCCGCACCGCTCCCGCTCGCTTCAGGTGGAGCGTGCCAGCAGAACTTTACGTTGCTGATGACCGACGGATTTTACAATGACACTACGACCGAGTATTCCAGCACGATGAGCGGCACGATCGGTAACGCCGACGGTGATAAGAACACGAATTTCGACAACAAGCTTTACCCCAACTACGGCGACCTCGTGACGAGAACGCTGGCCGACGTCGCCATGTACTACTACGAGCGCGACATTATTCCGACTGTGGCCAACAATGTGCCGGTGATCGCGGGCGTGGATAACGCCACGCACCAGCACATGGTTACTTTTTCAGTCGCATTTGGGTTAAATGGTAACCTGAAGGGTATGCCGGAAGACTATACCGCACATGTTGTGTCTGCCACCTGCAATGCTGCATGCGCCGCCGCGTGGAACGGTGGTGTTTTTCCGGGCTGGCCGACGGCCAGCAGCAACAACGCTGATAACTTCACTGACAAGCAACGCATCGATGATCTGCGTCATGCGGCCTACAATGGCCGCGGGGAATTTATCGAAGCTAACAATCCAGACACCTTGGCCGACGGCTTGACGAGCATGATCAACAGCATCCAGGGACGCATTGCGGCGTCGGCCGCCTTGGCGTTTAACTCAACCTCGTTGCACAGCAACAGCCTGGTATTCCAGGCGCGCTACGACACGACCGACTGGACCGGTGAGCTGCGCTATTTGCCGTTGAACAGCAGCGGCGATCTCACTGCGGCGGTTGCCAACACCGGTACCAAGCTCAAAGGCATCGACCCCGCTACACGCAACATCATCACCATGGATCCGGTGGCGCGTGTGGGTATACCGTTCCAGTGGGCCAGCCTGCCTGCCGCCCAGAAAACGGCCTTGGTCAGCCAGCAGATATTGGATTACGTGCGCGGCGAACAAGCCTGTGAAATTGATTACGTCGGCTTACGCCCCGCGTGCAGCGGCACGAAAAACCTGCGCAACCGTTCGCGCCCGCTGGGCGACATAATCAACTCCACTCCGGTTTATGTGAGTACACCTGACCCGTCCAGCGTGTGGACCACCAGCGATGCAAGTTACCTTACCCACATCAGCACCATGAGCACCCGCATTCCGATGGTCTACACGGGTGCGAACGACGGCATGCTGCATGGGTTCAATGCGCAAGTCGACAGCGCCGGTGGTGCGCTCACCGATACCGGCAAGGAGCTGATCGCGTATGTTCCGAGTGTGGTGTACGGCAACTTGCCCAACCTCGCCAACATTTCCTACACACACAAGTACTATGTCGATGGCTCGCCCACCGTGGGCGACGCCAAGTTCGGTTCGAGTTGGCATACGGTATTGGTGGGCGGACTGCGCGCTGGCGGGCAGGCCATGTTCGCACTCGATATAACCAACCCCGGCAGCTTCAGTGAGTCGAATGCCGCGACCCTTGCCTTGTGGGAATTCACCGACAACGGTAGCGGTGCGGTTGGCTCGTTCGGCGATGCCGATCTGGGTTACACGTTCAGCGAACCTGCAATAGCGAAAATGGCCGACGGCAATTGGGCAGCGGTGTTCGGCAACGGCTACAACAACACCGTCGCCGATGGTCGTGCGAGTACTACGGGTAATGCAGTGCTCTATGTGGTCAATTTGCAGACCGGCGCGTTGCTGCGCAAGATCGACACAGGAAAAGGACGTAGTGCAGATCCGGAGTGCGTCGGCACAGCGGTGTTCTGCTCAACCAACGGGCGACCCAATGGTCTGGCGGGTGCGCGGGCCATTGACGTGGATGCTGACGGTGTGGCTGATTTCGTCTACGCTGGCGACCTGTTCGGCAACCTGTGGCGCTTTGATGTCACCAGCGGCACTGCGACCAGTTGGAATGTCAGCTTTGCGGGCAAGCCCTTGTTTACCACCGCGAGCGTGGACGTGCCGAGCAAGATGCAGTCGATTACCGTGCGCCCAACGGTTGGTGCGCATGCCAATGGCATCAGCGCGGGCTACATGGTGTATTTCGGCACCGGGAAGTACATCGAATTTGCCGACAATACCAGCCTCGGTCAGCCGACTCAGACCTTCTACGCCGTGTGGGACAAATGGCCGAAAGTGTCGCCTCCCGCATTCACCGCGATCACGCGTACGAACCTGGTGTCGCAGACCATTTTGCAAGAGACCGCCGATAATATGCGCATCACCAGTAACAGCAACATCGACTGGACCACCAAGCAGGGTTGGTATATGGACCTGGTGGTGCAGGGCGCGGTGTCCAACAACGGCGAACGGGTGATCACCGAAGCCTTGCTGCGCGGCGGGAATATCTTGTTCAGCACCTTTGTGCCGAGCAGCGCCATCTGCGAATACGGCGGTAGCGGGTATCTTATGATTGTCGACGCTTTCACCGGCAGCCGTACCTACCTGCCGCCGCTGGATATCAATGGCGACACCCTGTTCAACGATGCTGACAAGGTGCTGTACGGTGGTGTGTTGGTGGCGGTGAGCGGTTACAAATCAGTGCACGGCGTTCCGTCTGCGGCATCCTTGATGGAAAGTTCTGGCGGTACCTCGGATATCCTGCTCATGAACTTTGCGGATGGATCGGCCGGCGGTATTGTCGATCACTCAGCTACCGATCCTGCCCTGAGGATCACACCCAGTGACAATTACAGCTCGGGATCGACAAAGGGCCGCGTTTCCTGGCAGCGTTTGAAGTAACTCAACACTCAAGAGGAGCACAGCATGAACAAGATAGTTCGCGTTTTTACCGCAGCGCTGATGGCGGGTGGTCTGGTCGCAAACTCGGTCGCCAACAGCGCTCAGAATCACGGGACGATTGATGCGCTGCCGTCGCCAGGCAATAAGTACCTCAGTATTGGCGACACCGGCTTTTTGGTCGCACCCGGAATACGCGTGCACACTCCGGCGCAAGATAAAGCATCATTGAGTGCACTGAAGGTGGGACAGAAGGTGGAGTTTTCAATCATAAGTGGTCCACCGGGAGTCAAAGACTCGGTGTCAGAGATTTGGGTGTTGCCGTCAAAATAAACGAGGCGTGACATGCATATGGATCGCATTAAACAACGCGGCTTTACCTTAATCGAGCTGATGGTAACAGTGGCCATCATGGCCATCTTGAGCGCTGTCGCATTCCCGCTTTACGATGCGCAAAGTCGCAAGGGCAAGCGGCCCGATGGTATCGCCGCTTTGGAAAAGGTCGCACAGGCTGAGCAGAAGTTTGTCAGTGACTTGATTGACCGGCAGTTACCGGCCACATTTACCACGTCGATTGCCGCCGACTTAGCGCGTTATGGCATTACCTCGGTGGTTTCTCCAGGGGGCTACTACGATATTACGGTAGCGGCTGGGGATACCGGCTCAATCACCACCAGTTTCGTTGTCAAGGCAACGGGCATTGGTGGTCAAGCCAGCGATGACTGTAAAGTGTTTATGCTTTATTCAAGTGGCAAGCGTGACGGTACGCCAAACCGGCAGACTTGTTGGGGCAAGTGAAGAAGATTGCCGGTACTACAAGTGCTCGGTGCGGCGCCGCCGCGCCGTAATTTCCGTCCTGAATTTAACTGCCTGTTAACAAAACTCAGCCGAATTTAACGGGTAGATGGGTTGTACAGACCCCGAGCAGTCGGGCTGGGAATCGGGGTTCGCAGTGTCGGCGGGTGAATCGGTAACAGCATTCATTCGCTTGGCACGCGTCTTCTTCTCCAAAGCGCCGTTGTCACTCCACAAAACTCATCGCACCATTCCTAACCGGTTGTTCCTCCGGTAAACATAAAATTTTTGCTGAGTTTCTCTAAGAGGCAGCCAAATTGAATATCGCTCTCCTCATCGCTTCGCGATGTGACGCCGCTTGCTCATGCGCAAGGTGGCGTGTGTTATATATTTAGCCCGCATTGTGATGAGCCCCGACCATTCATCGCAATCGAGTTTCAGATTCATGTGATGCGTTTCACATATCATTTTTGACTTGCCTCTGAGTAAGACTAACGGGTGGAACCAGCGGACCGGCGGTCGCGGCGTGAAGGGCACAAGATGATGAGCGTCGATAGTATTCAATCATGACAACACCAAGCGCTACGCATGGGGGAGTTAGGGTGATGAGTGGTACGCCAAGGGGGTTCACGTTAATTGAGATCATGGTCACCGTTGCGGTCGCTGTAATACTGCTGGCGGTTGCCGTGCCCAATTACATCAACTTTATGCGCTCCAACAGACTTTCAACCAGTGTGAATACCTTCGTGCAAGCGTTGCAGCTGGCACGGCTGGAAGCGCGCGGTCGCGGTGCGACACTGTGTGCGAGTACCGGCAAGGTGGATGCCACAAGTAAACACGAGGAGTGTGACGCTACCGAATGGGGTCAGGGCTGGATCGTTTTTTCGGATTCAACATTTGACGGAGTGCCCAACGGAGACGATGAAATTTTAGGTGTAGGTGAAGCGTTTCCTGCGGAACTAGTCATCACTGCGGGAGCAAGTATTACCAAGGTGAAATTCGGTCGTCAGGGATTTTCGGTTCCGGCCGGCACAACCTACAATTTTGAATTTTGCGTTAAAGGCTTCGCTGCAGGACGAAACGTGGCCGTAAATGTCGCAGGAAGTCCTTCCACCTTGCCCATTACAACCTGTCCTGTGACCTGACCAGCATGCGCAACCTTCCACTCATAATGTCACGACGCGCCCAGTGCGGTGTCACCTTGCTTGAGAATATGGTCGCGCTGCTGGTGATTTCGGTCGGTCTTTTGGGTTTCGCTGGCATGCAGGCGTTTACGCTGCACGGCGGAGCCAGCACGACGTACCGCCAGATCGCGATGCAGCAAGTGCATGACATGGCGGATCGCATTCGCGCTAATCCTGCGGCGTATTACACCTTCGATCCAGTTACAAAAAAGTTTCCCAATCTGTACGCGGGCGTGAGTGCGAATGCTTCGCCCAGCGCTGCCACCAGCTGCCGAAAAAATCCCTGCACCGCTGCAGCACTCGCGGCTTTTGATATCTACGAATGGCAAACCGCCAACAACACGCTGTTGCCGGGTAACCATAGCGCAGCGGGCGGTTACATCATAAGTGCAGATCTCAGAGATACCGCGACCACCACACCGATTTATTTATCCGCCGACCCAGGCATGCCGACGCGTCAGCGTTTCACCATCGCAGTACGTTGGGATGCAGAAAATACTGGCACCAAGGCCGTGGGTAAACCGACCGAGTGTGGAGCAGTTGGGGCAACCGACTTACGCTGTTATGCGGTGGTTATCGACTTATGAATACAAAGGTCAATATCGCGCGCTTTCAATCTGGCCTGACTCTCGTCGAGTTGATGGTCTCGCTGACCATCGGCCTGATTTTGATGGGCGGCATGGTGCAGATTTTTGCGACTAACAAAAATGCCTATCGCTACAACAACTCCATTGCGGAGGTGCAAAACAATGGTGCCTATGCTTTGGATTTTGTCGTAAATCAAATCGCCCAAATCGGCTACGTGCCCGCATGGTCCGGTTACGGCGATCAAGATATGAACGGCGATGGCTACAGTGATCGGCGCGACCTGGAATTGTGGGCGTATGGCGCAAAACCGCCCTTGGAGGGCATTGATCCCGGCGGTGAAAAAAGCGACTCGGTGACCATCAACGTTTTTGTCGACGCTGCTTCGGTGGATTGCGTTGGTAAAGCCGTGACAGCGGCCAGCCCAGGAGCATTTGCCGGGCCGATTGGAATTACTGCCGCAGGCGCGCCAGGATTTGGTGTGCCTAACGTGCTCAAGGTTGAAAAAAACTCGCTGCTATGTAACGACGTGGTGGTCGCAGAAGGGGTCGAAAATATGCAGCTTTTGTACGGCGTAGATCTACCCGTTGTCGGTGCCGCGCAACCCTATGACGGAGTTGTTGACAGTTATCTCGACTGGAGTCAGATCGCTCCGGCGGATCGGGCGAATATTCTTTCTGTACGCGTGTCCTTACTCGTCGCAAGTACCGAACAAGTGCGCAGTGGTGACAATACTAAAACCAACCAGATGTTCGATGAAGCTATTGCTCCGGCGAAAGATCGCAAGCTGCGCACCGTGTATACCGCCACCGTGCGGTTACGTAATCGCTGCGCAAAATTCCCAGGCCAGGCGACCTCCCTATGCGCGTAAACGAGACAGCGCGCGTCGTTGTAGTGTCGGGTGTTGTCAACCAACACCAGCGGGGCAGCGCGCTCGTAACCGGGTTGGTGTTCCTGGTCGCCATCATCATGCTCGGCTTGAGCGCAAGTAGCAGTTCAATACGGCAGGAGATGGGCATCCGCAGCCTCCGCGATCAGGCCGTCGCACTTGAAGCAGCGGATGCTGCATTGCGCGCGGGTGAAACCTACTTGCGTACGGTGTCATGTCAAACCTCGCTCGCGATTGTTCAGCCCGTGGGATTTTGTGATGGTAACAACGCCAGCACTTTGAATTGTAACGAGGCGGGTGCGAACTTCTGGACGGATACGACACAAACCTACAGCCAAGAGTTAGGAGTGCTGGACAGGATGCCGTTGCTGCCCGTGGTCATAGCGCAACCACGCTACATTATTGAGAAGTTTCCCGGTGGTGAGGTGCTGTCCGGGTACGGAGGATTCTGTAGCCAATCTCTGCGCTATTACCGTATCACCGCACGCGGTGTCGGATTAAGTGCCAATACCGACCGGATCGTTCAAAGCATTTACCGTATTTAAACGCTGTCAGCACCGATGTAACTCGAGGTGGCCAAAATGAAATTCCCAGCCCAAAAAAAATCTCTGCGTACCATTGTGCAACTGGCGTTGATGGCCAGTCTGGGTACGACCTCGACAATTTCAGTAGCAGCGTCGTGGAGCCTGGTGAATCAGCCGTTGTATCTGACCAGCAAAGTGCCAGCCAACGTGCTGCTGCTGGTGGACGACTCGGGCAGCATGGACTGGGAAATCATGTCGAAAGACTTACTTAACGACGGATTGTTGGCCGGAACACAGCCCGACGGCAGCAGCCCGGCCAGTGCTGGGAAGCTCGTCGGTAATTGCAGCACCTACGCCTACGGTATAGATACGGTGTCCAGTAACATCGGCAAATGCAACCTTGCCGAAGATCTCGAATGGCGCTTTCGTAACAGTGACTTCAATCAGTTCTATTTTAATCCACTCAAAATTTATTCACCGTGGCCCGGGTTTAATTCCGACGGTGTTACACCGTTGGGTGATATGGACGTACACAAAGCGCTGGCCAACCCCTGGATCGGATGGCGCGCCAAAAACAATGGCAACGAGGCCATTGATCTGACCACCTATCACAAAGGCGCGCTGCGCTATTACACGTGGGTTGACGCCGACAAAGACGGATTGTTTGACAATACAGAAGAAACCGAACATCTGATCGCGAGCGAATCGGCTGCGGTACAGAAAAACTTTGCCAACTGGTTTAGTTATTACCGCAGTCGTCACTTGATTGCGAAGTCTGCCTTCGGTCGATTGCTTGCCAGCTCGAGCGTCAACGGGCTGCGAGTAGGCTTGGCGACATTGCACAATAACGGAAATGTCAATACCGAGCTCATGCAGGTTGATACCACTCCGGCGGGTGAATTAAACCGCAAGAAGTTGCTCAGTAATTTGTATCAAGTTGATCCGGGCCAGGGTACGCCGCTGCAAGACTCACTCAAGCAGGCTGGCGAATATCTTTCCGGCCACGCGGGCAACACTCTGTTTAAAGGCAAGACGACTGCACCGTTAACTGAAGCACAAGGCGGATCGTGCCAGCAGAATTTCACCGTGATGATGACCGACGGGTTTTACAACGGCACCTATGATGACACCGGGCCCACCATCGGCAACGCAGATGGTGACAAAAATAAGCCACCGTATGACGGTGGAACCTACGGCGATGCCTATAGCAAAACCTTGGGCGACATCGCGATGTACTACTACGAAAACGACATCATCCCAGGCGTCGCGGATAAAGTGCCAACGCTCGCTGGTGTAGACGAGGCACCTCACCAGCACATGGTGACATTTACCGTGGCGTTTGGAGTGTCAGGTGATTTGAAGGGCATGCCTGATGATTACACAAGTCATCCTGGTGACGCCGCGTGGAACAACGGCAAATTTCCGGGTTGGCCAAAGCCGTCGTCTGGGACAACGTCGGATAAATTTTCTGACAAGCAGCGCATTGATGACCTGCGCCATGCCGCCTACAACGGCCGAGGTGAATTCCTGGAAGCTGGCGACCCTGACGCATTGGTGAATTCGCTCACCCAGGTTTTTAACAGCATCCAGAAACATGTCGGCTCATCCTCGGCGGCAGCATTTAACGCAACGTCCTTACAAAAGGGCGCGCTTGTTTTCCAGGCGGGTTATGACACCAGCACCTGGGAAGGCAAGCTGCTTTACCGGCCGGTGGGTGATACCGGAGTGATCGGAGCAGGGATTGTCGATGCAGGAGTCGCGCTGACAAAAACAGTTGCGAGCGCTCGCACCATTTTGACCACCCACTCGGCGCCCGCGCACTTGGGCATACCGTTTCGCTGGACCGACTTGGCGGCTGATCAACAAGCGGCCATCGGCACCTCACCGGTGCTTGACTATTTACGCGGCGATCAATCATGCGAGATCGGATCTGTGGGCGGCAGCTGCACCACCAAAAATTTGCGCAAACGCAATGTTGTGCTGGGTGACATCGTTAATTCGACACCGGTATATGTCGGCGCTCCAGATTCATCGCATGATGACGATGCCGACTACGCGACGTTCGTAAAATCCAAGGCGGGGCGCACGCCGATGCTTTATGTCGGCGCGAACGACGGCATGTTGCATGGCTTTGATGCTTCGTCCACGGTGGATACCAGCGGCAAAGTTTCCGCCACGGCGACTGAGCGCCTCGCTTATGTGCCCAGTACGGTTTATAAAAATCTCGGCGGCTTGAGCAGCATTGCGTACTCACATCGCTATTTCGTGGATGCCACACCGATGGTTGCCGATGCCAAGTTTAGTGACGGTTGGCACAGCGTGTTACTGAGCGGATTACGCGGCGGCGGTCAGGCAATGTTCGCACTGGATGTCACCGACCCCACCAAATTCACCGATGCCAATGCGGCAAAAATAGCGTTGTGGGAATTTAACGACGTAGGTACCGGCACGCCGGGGGATAAGGGTGATCCTGATCTGGGTTACACCTACGGCGAAGCCGCCATCGCAAAAATGGCCGATGGAAATTGGGCTGCGGTATTTGGTAACGGCTACAACAACACTGAAGCCGATGGGCATGCGAGTACCAGCGGCGACGCGGTGCTCTATGTTGTCAATTTAAAGACGGGCGCACTGATTCGCAAAATTGATACTTTTGTCGGCAGCAAAGATGATCCGGAATGCCTCGCGGCCTGTGCCGCCAACGGACGTCCTAACGGCCTGTCCGGTGTGCGTGTCATCGACGTCGATGCTGATGGCGTTGCTGATTTTGCCTATGCCGGCGATCTGTTTGGCAACCTCTGGCGCTTCGATTTAACCGATGCTGCGCCGACCAATTGGACCACCAGCTTTACCAGCGCGCCGTTGTTCAAGGCCAAGTATATTGATCCGGTCACGACAAAGGCGGCCATGCAGTCCATCACCGTACGTCCGACCGTGGGCGTGCATCCGCTGGGTATCGAAAAAGGCTACATGGTGTATTTCGGTACCGGTAGATTTTTGGAAACTGCGGACAATTTAATTGTTGGTCAAACCACACAGTCGTTCTATGCGGTGTGGGACAAATGGCCGAAGGGAGGCAAGAGCCCCTTCATCAAGTTTGAGCGAGCGACCCTACAAGCGCAGACAATTTTGGCGGAGACCGCAGAGGGTTGGCGTATTACCAGCAGCGAGACCATTGACTGGGACACAAAGCAAGGCTGGTACATGGACCTGATGGTTAAGGGCGCAGCATCCAATAATGGCGAGCGCGTCATCTACGAAGCCCTGCTGCGTAATGGTCAAGTCCTGTTTAGCACCTTTATACCTGGCACTGCGGTCTGCGATGCAGGCGGCGGCGGGTTTGTAATGATCGCCAGCGCAGCGAGTGGTGCGCGCCCCGGGGTGCCGCCGCTTGACATAAACCATGACGGCTTCATTAATGCGGACGATATGCTGCCCTTTACCGCGAGCAAGACAAGTGTCGCCGCCGTAACCGGTTACAAGTCGTCTCACGGCATTCCCACTGTTCCGGTATTTATCGAAGGTGCGGGCGGCGCATCGGATTATGTCGGGGTCGCGTTTTCGGACGGATACATCGGTGGAATTGTGAATGATCCCACACCATTACCGCCGCTCGCGGCGACATCATTGAATCAATATGATTCCGGTATCGTGCAGGGGCGCGTAACGTGGAAGCGCCTGAAGTAAACAAATTAGAGGAGAGCAAAATGAAAGTACTACAGCGTCATTGTGTCGGGTTGCTGCTGATGTTGAACTCGGCGGTGCTCATGGCTGTGGATTTGCCGAGCTATTATCCGTCTTCATTCGATAAAATCGGCACCGTTGATGTGTTGCCAACTGCCAGTAGCCCGGCCGTCGTTATCAGCGACAGCACGTTCAATGTGTCTCGTGAAGTGCACGTGCATACACTGAGCACGCGCAACGCTACATTGAGCGCGCTTAAAATTGGGCAGTTAATCGGAATAAGTATCGTCGGTGCCGGGCCGGGTTCGAAAGGGCAGGTCGCAGAAATCTGGACGTTGCCTTCCGATTACAAACGTAGATGATTGACGTGGCGAGCCGGAGCGTGACAATTCAACATCGCAGGGGGTTTACGCTGGTCGAGGTGATGGTGACAGTCGCCATCCTGGCGATTCTCAGTGCGATTGCCTATCCGCTCTACGAGTCACAGAGTCGCAAGGGCAAACGACCTGCCGCGATGGCATTGATGGAAGAAGTGGCGCAGGCGGAGCAACGCTATTTTTCGCATATGAATACGTTTACGACCACGGTCACGGACTTGCCGGGAATCAAGTCGGCCACGTCGGCGGGCGGTTACTACAGCATTACCGTTGCTCCCGCTGCGGCGGGCAGCATCGCCAGCAGTTTTGTTGTGACCGCCGATCCACTGACCGCCGATCAAAAGAAAGATTCGTGTCAGAAGTTGACATTATCTGATCGTGGGGTGAGAGGTGGTTCGGGCGTTGATTCGACAGGCAAGCCGGTGTCGGATTCCGAAGCGCGTGTGATTTGTTGGGGCAAGTAACTGCACTGCTAATGTCTACAGCAACGCCCGGGGCAGCGGGAACAACACCTTCTCTTCACGCCCGACCGCTTCGTTAACTTCCGTTCCGCCCCACTCGCGCAATCTTGCAATAACGTCTTGCACCAGCACTTCCGGTGCCGATGCACCCGCAGTGACTCCGACGCGTTGTTTGCCGGTAATCCACTCGCGCTCAATTTGAGCCGCGCTGTCGATTAAATACGCCGGGATGCCGAAGCGCTCGCCAACTTCTTTCAGGCGGTTGGAGTTGGAGCTGTTCACCGAGCCGACCACCAGCAGCACGTCGCAGCGTTGGGCCAGTTCTTTAACCGCATCTTGGCGGTTTTGCGTCGCGTAGCAGATATCGTCTTTACGTGGCCCCTGAATATTGGGAAAGCGTGCACGCAACGCGTCGATAATTTGTAGCGTGTCGTCGACTGACAGTGTCGTTTGCGTAACGAAAGATAAATTGTCGGGATGAGCAACCTGTAACGCATTGACGTCGGCGACGCTTTCAACCAGGTACATCGCGCCCGATGTTCCTTCGTTGCGATATTGGCCGAGCGTGCCTTCGACTTCGGGATGTCCGGCGTGACCGATCAGCACGCATTCGCGGCCGGTGCGTGCGTGGCGCGAGACTTCCATATGAACTTTGGTAACCAGGGGGCAGGTCGCGTCAAATACTTTCAATCCACGCCGTTGTGCTTCTTCCTGCACGGCGAGTGCTACACCGTGGGCGCTGAAGATCACCGTGCCGTCGTTAGGCACCTGATCCAGCTCGTCGACAAATACCGCGCCTTTCGCGCGCAGTCCCTCCACCACAAAGCGGTTATGCACAACTTCGTGGCGAACATAAATCGGTGCGCCGAATAATTCCAGCGCACGCTCGACAATTTCAATGGCACGATTGACCCCGGCGCAAAAGCCGCGTGGGTTAGCTAGCACAATTTCCATGTATTACTCCAGATGACAGCCTGCGCTACGATTCATCGTCGTTCGCCACCGGGGTATGCACGGCGAGCACGACGACTTCGAAAATAACTTCGTGTCCGGCGAGCGGATGGTTGAAATCAACCTGCACCGCTTCACTGTCTGCGGCGACGATCATGCCGGGGACTTCTTCGCCCGATGGCATTTCGAAGCTGATGATGGTGCCTGAATCCACCGGCATTTCTGCATCGAAATGCGCGCGGGGCAGTGAGTGAATGCGGTCCGCATCGCGTTCGCCGTAGCCTTCTTTGGGGCTGATACGAATGCTTTGTTGTGCGCCGGTGGTCAAGCCGTAGAGCGCGCGTTCCAGACCCGAGATCAAAGTGCCATCACCCATTTCGAATTCAATCGGCTCCGCGCCATAACTGCTCTCGACCAGCGTGCCGTCTTCGAGACGCAATGCGTAGTGCATGCGCACCGTACTGCCAGGAACAATGACGCTGCTCATGACGGATTATTCTTGCGCGGCATCTTTTGCCTTGGCAAAAAAGAATGCGTCGACGGCCAGCATCACTGCTCCGATGGTGATTGCTGAATCCGCGACGTTGAACGCAGGCCAGTGCCATTGGTCGACATAAAAATCCAGAAAGTCGATTACATAGCCGAGCGTCATGCGGTCCCATACGTTGCCCAACGCGCCGCCCAAAATTAGCGCCAACGCTATTCCCATCCAACGGTCGCTGGACGGTAGCCGCTTCAGCCACACGACAATCGCGATACTCACGCCCAGCGCAATGACCGTAAAGAACCAGCGTTGCCAGCCGTCGGAGTCGCTCAAAAAACTAAACGCAGCGCCTGGGTTATGCGCCAGCGTTAGATTGAAGAATGGCATGAGCGGCAATTGCTCATGCAACGTAAACGCACCCACCACGGCAAATTTTGTGATCTGATCTAAAGCGACGACGACCGCAGTGATCCAAAGCCATTTTAAAGAGCCGGAGCTCGAAATATTTTCTTGCACTATGTTTACCGCCACTTGAGAGTCAAATTGTAAATCGAAGATCGACATTTTCAGAATTTCTCCCCTCCTTATTTTCAAGGAGGGGTGGACGCGAAGCGGACGGGGTGGTTGCTGTTAAGGTTCGTTAACACCAACAGCAACCACCCCGTCACCTGCGGTGCCACCCCTCCTTGAAAATAAGGAGGGGAGTTAAACAAAAAACTATGCGTACCGCCGCACTTCGCCTGCGCCATCCACGTTCTCTACACACCGCCCGCATAATTCCGGATGCTGCGCGTGTTGGCCGACATCCTCGCGATGATGCCAGCAGCGTACGCATTTGTGGTGTGCGCTGGTCGCGGCCTTGATCCACAGTCCGGCGTGTTCGGTAGCCACCGCGTCGGCCGGGCGATCACTCGCGTGATGCACGCGTGCATACGAGGTGATCAGCACAAAGCGCAGCTCGTCGCCCAGACGTGTCAACGCGGCGTGCAAGGCGTCATCGCAATACACATCAACTTCGGCATCCAGGCCGGAGCCAATCTGCCCGGCGACACGCAGGCGTTCCAGTTCTTTATTCACCTGTAAGCGCACCGCCATCACATTAGCCCAGTAGGCAAGACTGAATTCATCCGCCGCACGTTCGGGCAAAAGGTACCATGTTTCGAAAAATACCGACGCGCCATGTGGCCCGGGCAAGTGCCTCCAGAGTTCCTCGGCGGTGAAGCTGAGAATTGGAGCCAGCCAGCGCGTCATCGCTTCGATAATGTGGTGCATCGCGCTCTGGCAGGAACGACGCGCGCGGCTGTCGGCACGTGTCGTGTATTGACGGTATTTCACCACGTCGAGATAAAACGACCCCAGATCCACCGCGCAGAAATTATGCACCTTCTGGTAAATCAGATTGAACTCGTAGCTTTCGTACGCGGCGATCACATCGCGTTGCAGTTGCGCGGCGCGTTCCACTATCCAGCG
>JANMQQ010000123.1:0-7820 GCA_031370545.1 Gammaproteobacteria bacterium | reverse complement strand
GATGGCGTTCCATTCCTCACGCGCGGTGCGCAACAGCCGCTCGATTTTTTTCCAGTCGGCGTGTTCCCAATCACATCCCGCGATGAATTGCTCCAGGCCGTCGCAGATGGCGGTTTTTTCTGCGGCGTGTTGTTTGCGCTGCTCGCGTTCGCGGGCAAAAAATACTTCGCAAGGTGCATAGGCCGCATCGCAGGCATTTTTGAAGCGCTCCCACAATGCTTTGGCACTGGCGTTATCTGTCGCGCCCAGGTCCTTCCATTGGTCGCGCGCGGCGCGAATCTTGTCGGCTATGTCGTGATAGTCGCGCTCAAGCTCAGGCCCCTGTTGCAACTGCGCCGCCAGGCTTTCCATTTCTGCCACCAGATTTTCTTTCACCGGCGCACCGGCCCAACGCTTCCACGACCACAACACGCGCACGTTTTTTGCTGCGGCCTGAAAGCGGCGATACACCTCCTGCTTGCGCAGCGTTGCCGCATCTGGAGCGGGTAAGCCATCGTAAACCTCTTGCGCCTGACGGTGCAGTTCACCGGCGATCTGGGATTGGCCGTCGTCGGTGGCCTGGGTGATTTCACCCACCAAACGCATAAAGGTCGCAACATCAGCGGATATTTTCTGAAGCTGTTGCGCATTGCGCGCGCGCAATTGCTCGAGCAATGCGTTAATGCGCTGTTGCGGCGCAGGATCAAGCGCAAAATGCTGCGGCCACGCGACGGCATTCAACTGCTTTTCGAACATCTTGATATCACGCTCGGCTAACACTTCAGCTGACACCAGTGCTGCTTGCACGCGGGTCTCGACATCAACAACTGCGGCTTGCGCGGCATGGAATCGCGGAATGTCATGCACCACTGCTTCGATCCGCTCGTCAAGCCCGGAAAAACGTGCATTCCAGGGTTGCTCGTCGCTGCCGGGCAAACTGCCCGCTTCATCCCACGCAGTGCGGATTAGACGCAACGCGCGGGAAATATTTTCCGCATCATCAAGCGCAGGTGCCGCTTGTTGTTTTATTTCTCCAAGCAGCCGCTCCAGCTGTTCACATAGCTCCTGCTTGCGCACAAGTATGGCTTCGCGTTGCGCTTCCGCCTCGCGCTGCTCGCGCAGCGCCTGCTCATGTTGTGCAAACGCGGTGTCGAATGCCGCACGCGATGCGCTAAAACGCGCGCTCAAGTCGGCGTCGAGGGCACCGTCTTTGACCGCATCCCATTCGGAGTGCAGTTGTTTCCAGTCCGCTTCGATGCGCGTCAAGCGCGCGCCGACCACCATCCAATCCGAGGCGCGCACCAAGGCCTCCAGCGCCGCGCAAACGTGACGCGCCTGTTGCCGCAAACGCGTCGGACGTTCCGCGTCGGCCGCCATCTGCTCCAGTTTTTCACGCGCTGCCGCGCTCACCCGCTTGTCTTTCATGCGCGCCTGCTTGGCGACGCGTTCCAATGTCGATTTCTGCTGGATGCGCGCGACGGCGGCGTAGCGCAACTCGGCGTCGGCGTCCTGCAACGCCACATCGCCCAACAAGGCTTCGCGTTCCACGCGTTGCAGCGCAGCACGGCGCAAGCCGCTTTCCACTCCGCGTCGTGCGATGTCTTCGATGAGCTTGACGTCGTTCAATGCCGCCAGGCGTTGCAAGCGATCCGCAAGTGTCGCGGCGCTGTGTTCGATGCCGCATAACAGCAACGCGAAGCGTTGATCGGCAAGGGAGCGCACGTTTTCATTTGCATCGGTTTGCGCCGCACCCGCCAGCACATCGAGATCGGCGATACGTTTTAATGCTGCAATACGCACCTCGGCGTCGCTGTCGGCGCGCGCCACTTGCAGCAACGCAGCGCGGTCTTCAGCGCGCGCGGGATTGAAGTCATGCACCGCGCGCTTGCGCACCTGCGGATCTTTGTGCTGCCATTTGGGCTTGAAAAGAGCTTTGAACATGATGTCGCTATGGCCGTCGTGTGAGGAAATATTCGCCGGTATCATACACCACGCGACCGCTGGCTTTAGCGGTGCCCGAGAACGCTTGACGAAGAGTCACCGGCCCGATAATGTCACGCGCGCACATCCCTAACCTTCCCTTAAGGAGAACCGTATGAAAAGATCTCTCGTTCTTGTTGCACTGTTGGCGGTTGCACCGTTGGCGATGGCCGGTAAAACCTATCAGGTCACCGGCCCGATTATCTCAGTCGATGACAAAACCATCGTGGTTGAAAAAGGTAAGGACAAATGGGAAATCGCTCGTGATGCCACCACCAAAGTTACCGGCGATTTGAAGGTCGGTGAGAAAGTCACCATCGAATACAGCATGACCGCGGTAACCGTTACCGTGAAAGAAGCCAAAGAAGGCAAGAAAAAATAATCTGAATTTCAGGTAATAAAAAATCCCGCACGGCAGTGATGCCGGGCGGGATTTTCATTTATAACGTCGCGTGTAGTTACGAACGCCGCACCAGTGTTCCGTCGACGACTTTAACCTTATCACCCGGCAACACACCTGGATCAGTCGCTAATCGCACCGTGCGGCTGGTGCCGTCTTCCATCCGCACGTTGACATTAATGGTGCGGGTCTTGTGCATGTTTTGTTCGATCTTGTTTCCGGCCACCGCGCCGCCCACCGCAGCAGCGACGGTCGCCAGCGATTTGCCCTGCCCTTCGCCGATCTGATGACCCACCACGGCACCGGTGATGCCGCCTGCAATCGCGCCGAGACCTGATGCTTCGCTGGCTTTTTCCACCGCGCGGACAGATTCAACCACGCCGCAATTTGCGCAGATCGGGGCTTGCGAATTTTTTGCGACTTGCTCGACGCGCGCGGCAGCGGGCGTGCTCGCATCCGATTTGGCCATGCTGGATTTCGAGTTCGCGGTCGGGATCAATCCGGTCATGACACCAATGCCCACCGCGCTGAACAAAATCACCGCAATGGCCGCTGCGATAATGATCGGATGAGATTTCGCCTTGGCAACCGGCGTTTGAACGATAGAGTGGGTTGTGGACTTCATACGAAGTTACCTCACGAAGTGTTGCGTTGCCGCACACTATACCGGGGAAGTCTTAAGCTCCGTTTAATCTACAGAAGGCAACGAATCGGTGCGCAGGCTGGCAATGTGCCGTAGCGTGCGCCGTGCGCACGAGCCCCTATCCGACCTGCGAACTTCGTGCGCATGGCGCACGCTACGGGATTGCTCAGTGGGTCACGCGTTGTTGAGAAAGCCGCAACCGAATCGTCCTTGTCATGATCGTGCCCCGGTGGCCATACCGTAGCGTGCGCCATACGCACGAGCGCTCAGTGGGTTACTCATTATTCAGCGAACGGATGACGGGCTCGTCGATGTCATGATCGTACCCCAGCACACTCACGGATGCGGTCGCGAGGTGCAGGCGACGCGCTTCTAGTGCGGGTAGCGCGATCCAGCGCGCGATGAGAATACGTAATATGTGGCCATGCGCGAACACCAGCACATCGCCTTCAGTTGCACGCATGCGCGCAATCACACGCTCCGCGCGCGTGGCCACTTCTGCCAGTGTTTCTCCGCCCGGGCAACCGTCCTCGAACAACCGCCAGCCGGGGCGCTTGGTTCGAATATCCGCAGTACGCAAACCTTCGTAATCGCCGTAATCCCATTCCATCAGGTCGGCATCGGCGACAGCGGTAGCGCCGAAACCGGCCAGCTCGCCGGTGCGGCGCGCGCGTTGCAGGGGGCTGGTCAAGACTTCTGCAAAATGCAAACCCTGCAAGCGCGCACTCAATGCGCGCGCTGCCTGCTCACCGCGCTCGGTAAGCGGAAGATCGGTCCGGCCGGTGTGCTGCCCGCTGAGCGACCACGCCGTCTCGCCGTGCCGGACTAAATAGATCTTCGGCAGCGCTGGGTTCACGGGCGCGCCGCTTCCCACGTCCAGTTGCGAATTTCCGGCATGTCCTCGCCGTACTGGCGAATGTATTGCGCATGGTCCATCAATTTGTCGCGGATGAGTTGCGCGAGGTAGGCGCCACGCGACCCCAGACCGGGCACCCGATCAATCGCATCTTTGGCTAAATGGAAGCGGTCAATGTCATTCAGTACTGCCATGTCGAAGGGCGTGGTGGTCGTGCCTTCCTCTTTATAACCACGCACGTGCAGGTTGCTGTGGTTGGTGCGCCGATAGGTCAGACGGTGGATCAGCCACGGGTAGCCGTGGTAGGCAAAAATGATCGGCTTGTCCGGGGTAAACAGCATATCGAAATCGTTGTCGCTCAAGCCATGCGGGTGTTCCCTCGGCGGCTGCAACGCCATCAAGTCCACCACGTTGATGACGCGAATCTTGAGTTCGGGTAAATGCTCCCGCAACAGCTTGACCGCTGCCAAGGTCTCGAGCGTCGGCACATCGCCTGCGCAGACCATCACCACATCGGGCTCGCTGCCCGCGTCGTTACTCGCCCAGCTCCAGATGCCTAACCCCGCGTTGCAGTGTTTGACGGCGGCGGTGTGATCGAGCCATTGCAACGCGGGCTGCTTGCCCGCCACGATGACGTTGACTTAATCGCGGCTGCGCAGGCAATGATCGACCACCGACAGCAAAGTGTTGGCGTCCGGCGGCAGATACACGCGGATGACGTCGGCCTTTTTGTTCACCACGTGGTCGATAAAACCCGGGTCTTGATGGCTGAAGCCGTTGTTGTCTTGCTGCCATACGTGCGAGGTCAGCAGATAGGTCAAGGAGGCGATGGGCCGCCGCCACGCAATCGCGCGCGACACCTTCAGCCACTTGGCGTGCTGGTTGAACATGGAATCCACGACGTGGATGAAGGCCTCGTAGCAGGAGAAGAATCCGTGCCGACCGCTGAGCAGGTAGCCTTCGAGCCAGCCTTGACACATATGCTCGCTCAAGATTTCCATGACGCGACCGTCCGGCGAGAGCTGCACATCACTGCTCTGAAGCGGCTCCATGAAGGTGCGGCCGGTGGCTTCAAACACCGGCGTCAGGCGATTCGACGTGGTTTCGTCGGGGCCGAAAATGCGGAAATTTCGCGCGCCCATATTCAACTTCATCACGTCGCGCAGAAAGGCGCCGGTCACCCGGATCGCCTCCGCTTTTACGGTGCCTGGTTTGGACACATCGACCGCGTAGTCGCCGAACTCAGGCAACTCCAGATCGCGCAGCAGCACACCGCCGTTGGCGTGCGGATTCGCGCCCATGCGGCGATTGCCGGTCGGCGCCAACGCAGCAAGCTCCGGGATGAGCTTGCCGGCGGCGTCGAATAATTCCTCGGGCCGATAACTTTTCATCCACTCTTCCAGCACTTTCAGATGCGCGGGATATTCGGCGAGATTCGCCAAGGGCACCTGATGTGAGCGCCACGAACCTTCGGTCTTCAGGCCATCAACTTCCTTCGGCCCGGTCCAGCCTTTGGGCGTGCGCAAAATAATCATGGGCCACAGGGGTCGCGTCTTGAAACCGTGACTGCGCGCTTCGGCCTGAATGTCACGGATCTCCCCGACCACCTGATCGAGCGTCGCAGCCATCAGTGGATGAACTTCGTCCGGGTTCTCACCCTCAACAAAATAGGGCGCATACCCGTAGCCGCGAAACAATGCTGCCAGTTCTTCGTGGCTGATTCTGGCCAGGACGGTGGGGCTCGCAATTTTGTAGCCGTTCAAATGCAGAATCGGCAGCACCGCGCCGTCGTGCACCGGATTCAAAAATTTGTTCGAGTGCCAGCTGGTCGCCAGCGCGCCGGTCTCGGCTTCGCCGTCGCCCACCACGCATGCAACCAGCAAATCAGGATTGTCGAACGCGGCGCCATACGCGTGCATCAGCGAGTAACCCAGCTCGCCGCCCTCGTTGATCGAGCCCGGCGTTTCCGGCGCCACATGGCTGGGAATGCCGCCAGGAAATGAAAATTGTGTGAACAGCCGCTTCAAACCGGTTTCATCTTGCGCAACGTTCGGATACAGCTCGCTGTACGTCCCCTCCAGATAGGTGTTAGCCACCAGGCCCGGTCCGCCGTGCCCCGGCCCGGTGACATACAGCATGTTGAGATCGTACTGCTTGATGACGCGATTAAGATGCACGTAGATGAAATTCAACCCGGGCGTGGTACCCCAATGCCCGAGTAGCCTGGGCTTGACATGTGCCAGCTCCAGCGGTTTTTTGAGCAGCGGATTGTCGTACAAATAAATCTGTCCGACGGAAAGATAATTGGCCGCCCGCCAGTAGGCGTGCATTTTTCTTAACAGTTCTGCGGGGAGTGTCTTGGCATTTTTATTGAGATTTGCGTTAGTCGTCGACATGACTTTTCCCTAGATTGTTGATGCAGTCTGATGAAGTTTGAAGTTGTAGATGCGATTTTCTCTCGATCGAACTTTATTGTTTGGCACGATAATCACGGGGTGTGCAAGCACACTGTCTTTGAACATCACCCCCATCCTAACCTTCCCCCTTGCAGGGGGAAGGGATGCTTCGTTTACGCTTCTGAACACTTCAGCGGCTTGAACTACTTTTTCCAAGTTCATGCTTTGTAGATCCTACTCCGGCACCAGAAGGTCGCCGCGACCGTGCCCGTAGCGCAGCCATTTCTCGACTTCCACAATGAGCGCAGCGCCGACGCTAGTCGGCAGCGTCCAAATAATAAACTTGGTCAGGTTGTCGAACACACCACGACGCCACGTCGGGAAGTTCCTGATTGGAAATCTTTTCCAGCTCACGACCTGAGAGCACCACGAGCTTGCTCTGCGGTTCGCGCCCCTGCAGGCCAATTTGCCCGGCGATGGCACGGGCGGTGACCAGATGGTCGCCAGTGATCATCTTGACCGCGATGCCCGCAGCTTGACATTTACGCACGGCTTCGACGGCTTCCGGGCGCGGCGGATCAATCATCGCTTGCAGGCCGAGGAAGGTCAGCCCGGCGGCAACGTGGCTGTGCTCGAGCGTGGCATGGTTGGCGTCAACCTGACGACGCGCCAATGCGAGCACGCGCAACCCTTGCGCAGCCATCGCTTCGACCGCCTGTCGTACCGCTTCCTTGTCGAGTTCAGCTACCTTTCCATGGTGGTCAAGTGCATTGGCGCAGCGGTCAAGCAGGCGCTCCACCGCGTCGATTTTGTAGATGACCCGGCCGCCTGCCTGAGCCGCGTGGAGCGTGGCGCGGAACATGTGCTCGGACTCAAACGGAATCTCATCCACGCGCGGTGCGTTTCGGCGTGTGCGAATCCGCCCTTCCCACCCGCAACCAGCAGTGCCGCGTCGAGACTAATTTCCCCGTTCGGCTGGTAGCCGACGCCGCTCACCGTGTAGCGCTTGCCGCCCGCGAATGATGCTGTCGAGTTGAATGTGCGCTGGCCGCAAGAAGCAGCGAAACGAGCGAGTTGGTATCGATCAGCGCAGCGGTCAGAGGGATACGATTCTTTATGAAGAACGTCCTATCAGAAAAGTGAATCAATCGATTCAGCGGTGATCGATTGCCGCATTGATGACGCGCCCGCCCGGGAGTTGACACTCTCCCTGACCACCGCCCGACATGCCGCCCGCCGGGTTGGCGAGATGAAAGCGGCAACGCATGTGTTGACCGCCATTGGCTTCGAGATTGGCGACCACCTTACCGCTATAGTGCGTGATGAATTGGGTTACGTTGTAGGGCACGGGCGCAGGTTGACTCCAGTACGGCCAATCGTACCAACCGGGGTTCCAGCCGTTCCACATCGGCGCCAACATTTCGTTCTGGGTTTGCTGGGTAATCTGGAAAAACTGCCCGGTGTAGGTGGCGTCGGGCAGGGTGGCGACCATGCTGCCGCTGATGCCGCCGTCGTTGCTCTTCCAGCTGAACAGCACCGGCTCGGCGGGTTTGCCCTGAGCGGTGA
>JANMQQ010000448.1:0-3398 GCA_031370545.1 Gammaproteobacteria bacterium | reverse complement strand
GACATCGCCGCCGAGACCTTCGCCCACAAGGTCGAGCGTCTGAATTTGCAGATACTCTTAAGCAAGCCGTCCCCGGAGTTGCTGCAATCCATCGCCGAAGACGTGCACCGGCTTCCGCAGCACGTGCACGACGCTGCATCTAAACAGCCCTCGGTGCAACTCGCGTTGTCGCTTGACCTTGCGCAGGCCGGGCCGCCGCAGTTGCACCGGCTGATCGTCGATCTTGCCGGTGAAATGAAAAACAAACGCCGTGCTGAAAACAGCTTCATCAAAATTGACCTGCCCGACTTCATCGCGGGCAAGGGCTATTTGATGATTGGCCCAACCGGGCAACCGATGCACGTGGAGGAATATCGCAAGCGCGTCGAGCTGCGCATTCTGAGCATCACTGACCAACACTCCGCCTTGATTGCCATTCGTACAGGTCTCCTGCCGAGCGAGGCTGAGCTAGTTGACCTAGAGCGTGTGCTGCACCACGAACTGACGAATCCTGAAATTCAGCTTTCCGAAAAAACCGTGCGACTAGCCTACGGTGTGCGTCTCGATAATCGTGCCGGGTTTCTCGGCTTCGTGCGCTTCGTGCTGGACCTGGATGCCATCCCGGATTACGCCGCCGTGGTGGCGCACAG
The DNA here is from genome assembly GCA_031370545.1 of Gammaproteobacteria bacterium. GTDB lineage: Bacteria > Pseudomonadota > Gammaproteobacteria > SG8-11 > SG8-11 > UBA6921. Next base: position 2,769 of record JANMQQ010000448.1, on the reverse strand, counting down.
CTTCGAGGATCACATCACCGCTAACCGCTACACCAGCGACCAGATTCGTTTTTTACGTTCGGTGCAGGAGGTGTTCATCGCCAAGCGCCGCCTCGCCGAGGCCGACCTGTATGAAGCCCCGCTGACCAATTTCGGCCGCAACGCGGTCGAGCGTTATTTCACGCCCGAGCAGATTCGCGGTCTGGTCCAACTCACTGATCGCCTAACTGCCTAAGACCCGATGCTGACCGACTCACAATTAAAATCAAACGTTGACGCCTTGTGGAATAAAGTCTGGACCGGCGGCTTGTCGAATCCGCTCGATGCCATCGAACAGCTTTCCTATCTGTTTTTTCTCAAGCAGATCGACGAGCGCGAGCAAGATGGCGAGCGGCATGCGCGGCACGGCCGCAAGTTCGAGCCGCTGTTTTCAGATGCAACTTTGCGCTGGTCGCATTGGAGCCAGTTGCCTGCGGACAAGGCACTCAAGCACGTCAAAGAAGTCGTGTTTCCGTTCCTGAAAAACCTGGGCGACAAGGCCGGCTCATTCGGCGCGCAGATGGAAAACGCCGAATTCAAAATCAACAAACCGAGCCTGTTGATTGAAGTGTGCCGCGCGATAGAGGCGATGCAGATTTCGGCGCAGAACCAGGACGTGCAGGGCGATCTCTACGAATACCTGTTGTCAAAGCTCAACACTGCGGGCACCAACGGACAGTTTCGCACCCCGCGCCACATCATCCGCATGATGGTGAAAATGCTCGACCCGCGTCCCGGCGAACGCGTCTGCGATCCGGCGGCGGGCACCTGCGGCTTTTTAGTCAACGCCTGGCAGCACCTACTGGAAACGCACACCGACCCGCGTGATCTTTCTTTTGACGAAGAAGGCTGGCCGCACGGCCTCACCGGCAGCGGCCTCAAGCGCGAAGAATACGAATTCGCGCAGAAGCAAGGCTTCACCGGCTACGACAGCGATTCCGGCATGACCATGCTGCGCATCGGCAGCATGAACCTGATGCTGCACGGCCTGGCCTCGCTTTCATTATACCGACACACTGTCCAAGGCGTTCAACGAAGAGCGCGCTTACGACATCGTGCTCGCTAACCCGCCGTTCAAGGGGGCCATCGACGCGACCGATGTCAATCCATCGCTGCCCGCCAAGGTCAAGAAAACCGAAATCCTGTTCATGCATTTGTTCCTGCGCCTGCTGGAAAATGGCGGGCGCGCGGCGGTGATCGTGCCGGATGGCGTGCTGTTCGGCTCCAGCAACGCCCATGTGGAAATCCGCAAACTGCTCATCGAAGGCAACCGGCTTGACGGCGTGGTGTCCATGCCGTCCGGCGTGTTCCGGCCGTATGCGGGTGTGTCCTCCGCCGTGCTGCTGTTCACCAAGGGTGCCGCCACCGAGCGCATCTGGTACTACGACATGGAGCACGACGGTTTCTCGCTCGACGACAAACGCCAGCGCGTGGCAGAGAACGACATCGCCGACCTGCTCGACTGCTGGCAGCAGCGCCACGACCCAAAATTTCAGAAGCAGCGCGCCGCGCGCCTGGCAGAACTACAAAAACAAATCGCGCCACTCAAGCAAGACCGGCTGGCCCATCACGAAATTATCCATCGCCTGAAATTCGAGGAAGTGGTCGCCAAGGAAGCCGACGCGGCGCGTAGCGCACGCGAGCAGGCCGAGGCCGAACTTGCGGTACTACAAGCGCGCATCACGCCGCTGGAAAACGAAATCAACCAACTCACGCGCCAGTTCTGGGTGACCAAGGAACAAGTCATAGCGAACAAATATGACCTCTCGGCGAGCCGCTATCGGCAGGTGGAGCAGGAAGAGGTGTTTTATGAAAATACGGCGGTTACGCTGGAGCGGATGCGGCAGTTGGAACAGGCGGCGGAGAGCAACGTGTCGGAACTTGCAAAGCTGCTGTCCGCAATATGAAATCCGTAAAGGTTAAACTTGGCGATGCTTGCGAGTTCATTCGTGGCGTGACTTTTCCGAGTGGTGAAGCCGAGGCAAAACCGTTCGCAGGCGCGATTGCTTGTCTGACCACGAGCGGCGTTCAACGTGAAATTGCTTGGAAATCCCGCCGATTCATCCCGCGCGAGCGGGTCGGAAAAGACTCTCAGCTGCTTCGAGCGGGAGACATCCTCATCTCAACGGCGAACAGCAAAGAGCTAGTCGGGAAATCCTGTCTCGTTCATCACACGCCATTTGACTGCACATTCGGCGCGTTCGTCACAGGTGTGCGTCCAGCGAAGAGTGTCTTTCCGAGCTACCTAGCTTTTTGGATGACAACACCTGAGTTTCTCGGCTGGTGCTATCGGATTTCTACCAATACAACAAACATCTCGAACCTCCGCGTGAGCGAGCTTGAGGAGCTGGAGTTCTCCCTTCCCTCATTGACCGAACAGCAGCGAATCGCGGGGTTGTTGGAGCAGGCGGATCGGCTGCGCCGCACCCGCCGCTACGCTCTCGAACTCAGCGACACCTTCCTCCCCGCCGCCTTCCTCGAACTCTTCGGTGACTTGCAATCTGGGTCTGGTAAGAAAATGGAACTAACGGAAGTTGCCGACATGCTGACGGGCTACCCATTCAAAAGCGACGAATACGTGGATACAGGAGAGGCGATTAGGCTCTGCCGAGGGGCTAATGTCCTACCTGATCGAATCGACTGGAGTGACTTAGCGCTTTGGCCAAAATCAAAGTCGCATGATCTTTCTGAATACTTATTGCAGGCCGGTGACGTTGTGATCGCAATGGATCGTCCGTGGATTTCCGAAGG
>JANMQQ010000445.1:0-4754 GCA_031370545.1 Gammaproteobacteria bacterium | reverse complement strand
GACTCATTTAGGCAAGAGCCTCGCTCAGTACGGCGCTCCGGATCGCGGCATTCCTGCATGTCATTCTTGCCACGGCTACAACGCACGTGGTGCATTCCCGGTTTATCCGGCCCTAAGCGGCCAGAAGTATGTGTATCTCGTTAATCAATTGAAGAAATGGCGCGATGCCAGCCGTGCCAATGACATGATGGGCCAGATGCGCGCGGTTGCGAAAAAACTATCTGACGACGACATTTACAATGTCGCAGCGTTTTTGACTTCGGCCGAGCGCACCACGGTGGGCAATGCGCGGATGCCACAACAACAGCATTAATTTATAGTTTAGATATTCGTTGAAGTTGCGAGGCGGGGCATCCAACCCCGCCTTTTTTTTGATTGCGATTTGGTTTCTTACAGCTCGCGAGCTGCATAGGTGATTGTGCTAAGCTACCACGCCTTGAACCATTCCCGCGAAAGTCAGTCTGTTGGTGCAAGCATCATCGTTTCCATTGTTACGGCGGTAAATTAAATGGCCAAATTGAAAACCGGCGAAAGACTTTTGTTCGGAATTTTCGGTGTATTTATCGTACTGGCCATCGTCAGCTATGCGATTTTGGAAGTTGTTCGAATGAAATCGACCAAGCCAATGTATACCGCAACCTCGCATTACGACTTCACTCCCGAGGGATTGAAAGGATCGGAATGGTTTCGTGAAGCCAATTGCACTGCCTGTCATCGTGCGCTTCGTAACGGCACCAACATGGGACTGAATCTCGACGGAATCGGATCGCGCCGGACACCCGAGTGGATCATTGATTTTTTAAACCATCCAGAATCGGTGTACACCGTGCGTACAGTTGACCACGGTCCGTCGAAAGAGGCGGCGTTTGTCGCGGAACTACCGCCAGAAAAACTACATGGAATTGCTGTGTTTCTATCCGAGCTGCGCGCCGATAATGGTGCCGCTACCGCCGCCGCTCCCCCTGAAGGGCGTTCTGATTTTATTGATAGCATGGTCAAGATGTGGGCTCCTGCGGAATGGAATGATAAATATCAAGACATACGCAACAAGCCATCTGAAGCCCGGAAATCTCCGACCCAGCCGTAAGGAGCAATGCAATGAATGAGTGGGAAACTAATCAGGATTACACGCGTTATACGCTGTGGTTTGTGTACGCTTGCGTGATCTACAGCATCATTGGGTTTTCTTGGGGTGCGTTGATGGGTGGCCTGGCCGACTTCCGACATTTTGTTGATCACCGGTTGCATGGAAATCTGATCGTGCGTGCGCATACGCATATTAATTTGCTCGGCTGGGTCGAGATGGCAATTTTTGCCGCAGTTTATTACATCATTCCACGCTTGGTTAAACGCTCAATATATAGCCTCAAATTGGTTAAGGTGCATTTCTGGACACATAACTTTGGGCTCATCGGTATGGTGGTATTTTTTACTGCGGCTGGAATTGCTGGCGGTACCGCGAGCATCACCGCGCCACCCGACCAGGTCGAATTATTGGTGAAGCCGTATCTTGCGACCATGGGTATTTTCGGCACCTTGGTGTTAATCGCCAATATTATTTGGGCTTACAATATCTTTCGCACCTGTGCAGGTTGGAGTCATCGGCCATGAATTTTCGGAACGTAGTTCTCGTTTGTTTAGCTCTGGCACTTTCTGGCTGTTTCGAAGATGCCAGTCGTTTGCAGGTGGGTATGGCAGTGCCCAGCCTTCGAACCAAAACCTTGCTGGATGTCGGTGGCGATCTCACTAAAATCACCAGCTATCGTTATCCGGATGAGCGGATGTATGCGCTGTCGCTGGATCAGGCGTTATTGTCCGGCAAACCGGTGGTTTTGGAATTCGCAACGCCCGGACATTGCACGGTATGTGATACGCAATTACAGATGCTGAAAGGACTATTGGAAAAATATCAAGCTCAGGTAGTTTTCCTGCACCTGGATCAATATCAGAATCCGCAAGCGTTCAAAGCGTATACCGTGATCGGTGATCCTTGGACCTTCGTAATTGATGACAAGCAAACGGTGCGTTACAAGCAAGCGGGTCGCATGCTCTTTGGTGAGCTTGATGCGGTGATTCGAGGGGTATTGAAATCGACACAAGCTCCGGCGAGTGCGTCGTAATGGCAAGCGAGCGTTGTGAGTTGGTTCGTGACCGTCGCGGCGGGCTTTGGGATGCATTGTTATATGTTCCCACAGTCATTGGCCTGGGAAGCGTTGCGTTGATGTTCTGGTATCAGGGCAATCACTCGGTTGGGTATCTCATGCTATTTCTCGCGAGCTTTTTTCTTTTTCAAGGTGTGCATCGAATTCTCGGTCGCTTATTACTTCTTCCATCAGCCCCCATCGCGTTGGATATTTCCAAGCAGCGGGTGGCGTTGGAATTGCGCGGCGGTGGGCGTGTTGAATTAGTCAAGGACGTGCGCTATTTCGCCGACTACGCGGGAAAATCTTTCGGTTTGACGGGTATGGATTTAAACGGTGCGCGTAAACAATTTGTGGTCCACCGCGGGCAATTTCAGGACGATGAAGTTTTTAAAAAAACTGCTATAGCGCTAAAAGTATTTTCCTGAACCGAAAGCGGATCGCAACTATTTGCGGCGACGGCGGATGATATCCCACGCCATGGCGCCGATGACCGCAACGCCGACGAGGCACGCAATGACAATCAGTCGTGTTTCGGTTTCGGGCTTGACTATTCCGCCTACGAACATATGCACGGTGTAGCCCAGGACCACGACTGAACTTATGGCGGCAAAGGTGTAAAGCAAAACTTCTTTCATTAGTTGAGAGGCTCGCGAATGCCTAGAATTATAGGGATAAAGTTTAGCAAATTAGTTGGGAATCACATTGAACAATGCGCAATAAATCAATGTTGCCGGAGGATAAATTAATACATCCAAAATGCTTGACCCAATGCATTTGCGTGTGGCAGCATTCCGGTTGCTTAAAACGCCCTCAGAATAAAAACAGATCGACAAAAAATTCCTGAGCGGTGAGTCGGTAGAGCATATGAATTTGTAGGCGAGCGGTTCAAACAAAAAAATATACACGCCGCGAATCGAGTTTTTTATAGTTGTAAACTTTGCAAAAGGAGGAGAGGGGATGAAAAATCCGTTTATTCTTTGTTTCGTATCGGGCATGTTGACGGGGATGGGGAACGGTAGCGTATTTGGTGCCGCCTTGATGTGCTTTCTGGGTCGTGCGAAATTCGGTGACTGGGGTGGTTGGAACGAGATGGCCTACAATCCCGTGACATTCACCGGCTTCATCGACTGGGCCATGATTATCTTCGGAGTGGCGTTTTATATCACTCTGCATGCTGCAGTACGCAAACACCAACAACTAGAAGCGACGCGCTAACCGATTGTATCGGGCAGCGCGTTTTTTTTGGCGACGGTTAACAGTAAGCAATTAAGGGGATCCGGACATGACTATTTTTGCAAGCATTGTGTGCATCTTACTGGCGTTCTCCAGTATGTGGTTCGGTTGGTATTTGCTGATGCCGCGTGATCGCGGTTAACACCGGCGCCACGGATTTATTATTTTTGGGAGGAGATTATGTTTAAGTATTTATTTGCAAAAAATGAAGACATCCCGGCGGGTGCGGCTGCGGTGTTTTTTGGTTTTTCATCAATCCTATGGTTTGTTGTGGGTACGGGTCTGGGTTCTTTTAACGCGGCGAAGTTGGCCTTCCCTGATTTTGTAACGGGCAACGAGTTTTTAGCGTTTGGCCACATGCGTCAGGTTCATGTGCTCGCAGTTATTTTGGGCTGGATCTCGATGGCATTTGCCATGGCGATGATGTACATCACTCCCGCTTTGGGCAATACCAAGCTTTGGTCCGAGAAACTAGGTATTTGGAACTGCTTCCTCTGGAACATTGGGCTGGGATTCGGTCTGACCCTGTTGTGGTATGGAATTACGTCTGGGCGTGAATATTCCGATTTGCCCTGGGCGGAAGATCTGCTGCTGATCGCCGCTGTGTGGGTACCGATGGGCGTTAATGTTTGGATGACCATCAAAACTCGACGCACGCAAGGGATCTATACCACCAACTGGTTTTTCGCTGCCGCGACGTTCATGACCATCATTGTCTTTACCGTAGGCAATTCTCCGGAGTTTTTCCAGCTGACCGGCTTAACTGAGGCTTACTTAACTTGGTGGTATGCGCACAACGTATTGGGCTTATGGATTACTCCAGTCGCCGCTGCAATTTCATATTACGTTGTCCCTAAAGTTACCGGCAATCCTCTTTATTCGCATCGCATCGGTCACTTGCATTTCTGGTCTGTCGTGGTGTTTTACTCTACTCCAGCTGCTCATCACATCATGTCGTCTCCGCTGCCCGAATGGCTCAAGTCATTCGCATCTGTCGAAGGCGTCTTGATCTTGGTGCCAGCAATTGCTTTCGTGTCCAACCTGCTGCTCACCATGACTGGCAAGTGGAAAATGTTCATCGAAAACATCGAAATCAAATTCACCATCACCGGTGTTTTGATGGCGATTCCGTTGAAACGACAGTTGAAGTAGCAGTCGGGCGTTTCGACGGCTCACTCAACTCTGCGCATGTAGTGAATGATGATTCGTTAAGGTCAATCCAAGTATCATATCATTATTAGAAGTAACTGATTGGAAGAACTCGCTCACCTCCACAATGTGTCGGACTGGCATTTTGAGATGGGTTGCTTGGATTCCTGAACACGAGACAGTTAGAGTGTAGATTTATGTGCAAGGCTAGTGCAGCGGCCGCGAAAG
>JANMQQ010000395.1:0-3011 GCA_031370545.1 Gammaproteobacteria bacterium | reverse complement strand
CGAAGAGTGGCAGTAATCGCTCGGATCAGGGTCTTGAAATCGGCCCATTCGAACGAATGAAAGAATCGGCTGAAAGATTTCGGCGAAGAATCGAAAAACGGAAGAGTTGGCGTAATAAAAATTGATTTTTAGAGGTGCCCTGTATACTCGGCCGGGTTAAAACCGTTGCGAATTCGCACATGCAAAACATCGACACTTTGATTTTCGCCCGTTGGATTATTCCGGTGGAACCCGACAGCATGGTGCTGGATCACCATGCCGTGGCCATAGATAAGGGGCGCATTGTTGAAATTTTAAGCGGTGCTCAAGCACAGGAAAAATATCGCGCTGTGACCACCCACACTCTCACCGAGCACGCGCTCATCCCCGGCCTGATCAACGCGCACACGCATGCGGCGATGTCGCTGATGCGCGGCATCGCCGACGATCTGCATTTAATGGACTGGTTGCAGAATCACATCTGGCCCGCCGAGGGCAAACATGTCAGTGCGCAGTTCGTGCGCGACGGCACGCAATTGGCGATGGCGGAAATGTTGCGCAGTGGCACCACCTGTTTTAACGATATGTATTTTTTCCCGGATGAGGCGGCGCGCGCGGTGGATGAAGCGGGCATGCGCGCGTCGATCAGCCTGATCGCGATTGATTTTCCTTCGGCGTGGGCGAGCAGCGCAGACGACTATCTGCATAAAGGGCTGGCGGTGCACGACCAGTATCGTGATCACTCGCTCATTACGACGGTGTTCGGGCCGCATGCGCCGTATACGGTGTCGAACCCGCTGCTGGAAAAAATCCGCACGTACGCGGATGAGCTGGACATGCAGATCCAGATGCACGTGCATGAAACCGCGCACGAAGTAGACGACAGTGTGAAGCAGTCGGGTGAGCGCCCGCTGGCGCGCTTGCAAAAACTCGGGCTGGTCACGCCGCGCTTGATGGCGGTGCATATGACGCAACTGAGCGATGCTGAAATTGTCATGCTCGGCGCCTCCGGCGCGCACGTGGTGCACTGCCCCGAGTCGAATCTAAAATTGGCCAGCGGCCATTGCCGCGTGCATGATTTATTGCAGACTGGCGTAAATGTCGCGCTTGGCACCGACGGCGCCGCCAGCAACAACGATCTGGATATGTTCAGCGAAATGCGCAGCGCCGCGCTGCTGGCTAAAACTGTCGCGAACGACGCCAGCGCCGTGCCCGCCGCGCGCGCGTTGCGCATGGCCACCCTCAACGGCGCGAAGGCGTTGGGTATCGACGCCGTGACGGGTTCGATCACACCCGGCAAAGCGGCCGACCTCACCGCCGTGTATTTAGGCGGCCCCGAGACGCAGCCGGTGTACCATCCGGTTTCGCAATTGGTCTACGCCGCCGGACGCGAACAGGTCACCGATGTGTGGGTGGCCGGCAAGCATTTATTGAAAGACCGCGAACTCACGACCATCGACTTGCCCGCCGTGCTGGCCAAGGCCCGCACATGGCAAGAAAAAATGAAGCCGTTTGAATAGTTTTTCTTGAATTGTTGTTCTCCTCCTCCCAGATAGTAAACAAATAACGGACTGCCGTTATGCTAAAGAAATCGAAGAAATGGCGAAGCTATGAAGATGTGGCAACAGCTCTTCTCAATGAATTCAGACTCCATTTTAGACTCGCGCACGTTGACGCGAAGCAACGCATCCCCGGTGAGGCAACGTCCTGGGAGATTGATGCGAAGGCTATTGTTGAGAACGGAGATGGTTTCCTTGTCGTGGAATGTCGGCGTTACACACGAAGTAGGATTTCTCAAGAACAACTTTGGAGGTCTCGCCTACCGAATAAAGGATATTGGTGCTCAGGGAGGCATCGTTGTGTCCCCTCTTGGATTCCAAGTTGGAGCAAAGCGTATCGCCAAAAAAGAACATGTAATGGAAGTACGTTTGGACCCTGACTCAACAACAACCAATTACATCCTTCAATTTTTGAATAGTGCTTTCGTCGGCATCTCCGCGCGGTCTAAAGTGAGCGCATCTATTTCCATGATAATCACTCGCAACGACGGCACGACTGAGATACGAGAGTCATGAGAACACCATCAACACAGTAATTTTAGAGAGCTTGGCAACTATGACCCACACCGCACAAAATATTGACCCCCAAGAAGTCGCGAAATTCGACGCACTCGCATCGCGCTGGTGGGACCCGCACAGCGAGTTCAAACCGCTGCACGCAATCAATCCGCTGCGCTTGAATTACATCGACTCGCTCTGCGCGCTCGCGGGCAAGCAAGTTCTGGACATCGGCTGCGGCGGCGGTCTGCTGACCGAGGCGATGGCCGCACGCGGCGCACAGGTTACCGGTATTGACATGGCACCGACCTCAATCGAGGTCGCCAAACTGCACTTACTGGAATCGGGGTTGAGTGTTGACTATCAGGTTGTCACCGCCGAGGACTTCGCCACGCAACATCCGCAGCACTTCGACGTCGTCACCTGCATGGAAATGCTGGAACACGTGCCCGACCCGGCGTCGGTCATTGCCGCCTGCGCGCGCCTGGTGAAGTCCGGTGGCCACGTGGTGTTATCCACGCTCAACCGCAATCCGAAATCTTATTTGTTCGCGGTGATTGGTGCGGAATATTTGCTGCGGATGTTGCCCAAGGGCACGCATGACTATCGCAAATTTATTCGCCCTTCGGAGCTTGAGGCCTGGGCGCGTGCGGCAGGATTAAAGCTCAAGGGTTTACGTGGGCTTAGCTACAACCCGCTCACGCAGAGTTACGCGCTGGGAGCGGATATTGACGTAAATTATATGGCGCACTTCGTGGGTGAAATATGAACACCCCCATCCTCGGCAACTGCTCCCGGCGTTGCTCTACCTCCAGCATCCATGCAGTCGTAACCTTCCCCCTTGCAGGGGGAAGGAATCTACCAGTAGAGCGCCTACCATCTTTGTTCATTAGAAGAGCAAACAACGCCCTAGTGAAGCGCATTTGCTCCTTCCCCCTGCAAGGGGGAAGTTGGCGACCGCCATGGACGGCGGAA
>JANMQQ010000369.1:0-4310 GCA_031370545.1 Gammaproteobacteria bacterium | reverse complement strand
GACCCAAGTGCGCGTGTTGAGCTGCGCGTAGTCGGCGCGCGCGGCGATTTGTGCGCAGGTCTTGACATCGGCCGTGGCGAATTTGGTCGCGTCGCTGGTGTCGATCTCGGTGCGCGACTGGAGTTGACCGTTCGCGGTGTAGACAAAGTCGATGGTGCGCTGTGGCTCGATCACGCACTCAGGCAAGCGATAAGTTGCGTTCCATTCGGTGACGATGCTGCGCGTCAGTGAGGTCGGTTGCAGTACGCCGCCTGCATCGCGCACCAAGGCTTCCGTGCGCTTGATTTCAAGACCGCGTGTGTCGTAGTCGTAATCGGTGATGTTGCCACGGAAGTCGGTACGAATATCCGGATTACCATTGGCATCGTAAGTAGTGCTTGCAAATGAATCGCGACAGGTCGTGCATAGCGACTGTTGGCTGCTGGTGCGATGCATGCCGCCGGTGGTGTCGTGCTTGAATTCACGGATCTGGCCCAGTGCATCCGTAACCCGCGTTAGGGTGTCGTCGATGTATTGGAAGGTCACCTCGTCCGCTTTGCCGGCATGGCTGCTGTAGTCAGCGCGGCCGAAGCCGTCGTAACGAAATTCCGCATACTGAACATTGTTCTCATCCATGATTCCGGTGAGCGCGTGCGCGACCTGCGCAAAACTCCCCGTAGCGTTGTATAGATAGATGCGCGTGGTGAGGTTTTGATACGTCACCTTTTTCAGGTGATTCACGGCATCGCTCGCCAGCTCATAGCTGTATTGAATGAGCTGGTTAGCCGGATCGGTCACACTCTCCAGCAATCCGCTCGTTGCGTTGTAATTAAAGGTCAGCGTGCGGCCTAAGGGATCGACCGCTTGATAGAGGTTACCCGCCGCGTTGCCGGTGGTGTAATAGCTAAATGTAATGCTCTGGCCCGCCAGATTGGTGATGGCGAGTAATTTACCCGCCGTGTCGTAGGTCTCCACCGTGTTGTCGGCATCGGTATATTTCCAACCACCGGCGATTTCTTCCAACGTAATGCCCAGCGCTCCCGCAGCCGTCCACTTGTTAGTTTTCGAATAATAGGAGAACGGAATCATCATGCCGTCCGCCCGGTATAAGCGCGCCACCGAACCGGCGCGCACCAACGTACGCGCGTAGTTATGCCGCCAATGGCTGCCCAGTTTCGGGTCCGCCGCTGCGGGAACAGCCTCCATCTTGCTGTTGTAAAAACGCGTTAATACCAGGGGCCAAGCACCCGCACCTACATAATCCGTTTCCGTTTCGTATTGCGCCGCCGTTGAGTCGCTGATCGGGTCGGAACCGTTGTCGTCGCAGGACACAGCTTCGAAGATTTCCACACTGCCGCCGCTCGCCGACACGGGGGTATTGAACCCGTCAGAAACCATCACGGTCACCGTATATTGGCCTTGGCGCTTATATGGGTGGCTGAAGCTGTATTGCGTGGTGGTGACCTGCGGTGAACCGTCGCCGAAGTCATACGTGTAATTCAAATTGGGAGTATCCGGGTCAATCGACTGTGACGCGTCAATCAGCACCGGCTGCCCGGCCAAAGCACTATTCCGGTCAAGAGTTACGGCCGCCGTCGGCGGAAGATTTGGCAGCACCGTAATGCTGAACGCAGGTAGTGTGGTGGTCAGCGCACCATCCGACACCGTGATAAGAATATCGCTGTAGAGTCCGATATCGGCGGCTCCGGGCTTACCTGACAGGCGTCCTGTGGCGGTGTCAAACGTTGCCCAGGCGGGCTTATTAACGATGCTGAATGTGAGTGCATTGCTATCAGGATCCCCTGCCACAGGAACGAAATCGGCATACGCGGACCCTACCACTATCTGGCTCGCCGGTGTGCCGGAGATCGTGGGCGCGCGGTTGGTGTTGTTAACAGTGATGCTCAGCGTAACGGTGGTGGATAGGGTTTCGGCACCGGCAATCGGGCCATCGTACAGGGTGATTATGATATTGGAATAACTTCCGGCATCAGTGAACCCGGGCGTGCCGGTGAGTCTTCCAGTGAAAGAGTCAAAACTGCTTGCCCATCTGGGCATGTTGGCAATCGTATAGCGCAGCAACCCTGGATAAGCCGTACAGCACGTTGCGTCCCGACCTGCCGGATCATACAAAAACGGACTTCCTTCATTCACTGAATAACTGGTTGTGGAGTTAATGATGACGGGGGCGAAATTAACGTGTTTGCAGGTCAGACCTGCGGCCGATGCGTCCGGAGCATGATCGATTTCTGGACACGACCATTCATTTACATCCAAACTATTAGTACTGCTATGCTCTTCGTCATAAGCAGCTACGCTTGGGTAATCTGGATAGGTACAGCGGTGAGAATACACTCCAAAGGCGGTGATTCCGCCTGAGAAGTTACCCCATGAAAAGCTCACAGAAGGCGCTGCACTGCACTGCACTTTCACGTTTCCGCGAACAGCAGTATCGTAATATACATATGAATAGGCTGTGTGCTGGGCATTGGCAAAAGTTTCTATTTCCGTTTTTGTCATATGGTCACCCATATTGACGATACCACCGCCGGTACAGTTCTTCTCCGCTACTCCCCCGAACCCCGAGTCACAGTCCCAATAAGAATCTGGATAGCCAGTGCCCGACTGATAGCTGTGCGCCATCACATTTGAGCTGACGGCAACTAACAACAAACCAAACAGCCTGACGACCTTATCCCGTGTATACCGTGTCATTGTCTCGATCTCAGCAATCCGTGGGGTTTAAATTTATTTTTTGTATCCTTGAGACCGTCACTCACCCAATGCGCCACTCCGCATGTTCGTGTTAGTCGCACAAACTCTTACTCGGGCTCCATTCGTTTCAACCCAAGCCGCCCCGGTTGGCTCTGCACCGGCACATCGCGCTGATGTTGCGTCTCGGCACACTGCGGATCCTTGAGACAGCGAGCATTGTGTTCCTCCTTCATTTGCGCGCGTTCGGCACTGGTTAGCGGCTGAACCAGAGTGCGCATGCCCAACGAGCCGAGGATGGAAGGCGCTGCGTTTTGACTTATTAACACCAGCAACGGCACACCACCCACCTCCGTCAATAACAACTTACCGAAATTCGCATACTGACTCGTATCAACCGGCTGCCAAAAACCCAAATGTTTATCGCCTACGGTCACAGCGATTTGCCGACCAGCAATCTCACCCTTCGCGCCGGTCGCGGTCGATACCACAGCGGTAATTTGGTATGCCGCACCTGCGGGAAGCTGCTGCTTCAACCACACGAAAAACTGCGAGGGGGTTTTGTCCTTGGCCACGAATGCATCCACAAACTCGCGGTAACACTCCGGATTTTTAAGCGGCGTTTGCATACCGCGCTTGGCGCAGTCTTGCCAGCGAAACGCGAGTTCTTCGAAATCGCTGTAACCAAAAAACGTTTGGTAATCTTTGATTGTCGGCGAAGACTGTGCGGCGAACAGGCTCATGAACTCCTGCACGGCTTCATTCACGACTGGCTCATAGTTTTCCGCACTTTCCGCCGCATACGCTCCCGCAGCCGTCACCGATAGCAACACTCCGGAAACAATACGCCGCACCGCCGTGCGGCCCAGACTCCATTTACTCTCCCGTGCGTTCCTATTCTGACCCAAGCCCATCATACGACCCCCTAAGTTACGAAATGTCATGACCTTCTCCAGCGACGACGAACAATCAACTCCCTGACGCACATAACCACTGGCTATAAAAATTCGCATGATTAAACTACGGAGCGATCCCAATTTGGGACGCATCGCAGTTGTTGCTTGCATCCATGAGGTAGCCTAAGTACGACATTTTTTCCATCGCATGTATCTCTAACAATTCCGTCGTCCGATGTAATGCGGTGAGGCCCACTCCAGCCGCTGTCAACATCGCTTGCGATGACAGTTCGCGGATATTGAAATGGAATTTGAATTTATAACGAGACATCGCTCCGCAAGCTACCGCTCTGCGCGGCAACGCATTTAGATAAAGGAACGCGGGATCAAATACGCAACGTGCTACTAGAAAACCAAACCCTCTTTCCATGAGATCCCATCCCTGTTCTTTTCGTTATCGATGCTTCGAATTTTTCACTCGCCCTACTTTGTGAGCAAGCTGATGCATAAACTGTAGTCGCCAAATATTTCAGTTCAAGGAACGTTGCATGAAAATATTTTTTGCCGCACAAATGTATTTTTTATGTCGAACCTTCCGTGTTGTTAGTCTTGCGCGCTGATGACGCATGCCACCGGTCCGCATCCGTAGCCCTATATACCTCGTGTCGTCATTTATTGAAATCATCCATTTTAATTAGAGCACCCGCCAATTTACGGTTTCTA
>JANMQQ010000335.1:0-3669 GCA_031370545.1 Gammaproteobacteria bacterium | reverse complement strand
TCTTCGGCGAGCTGCTTTTCCTTGTCGCGCATCGCCTGTTCGCGCGCGGCGATGTCGCTGTCTTTCTGCGCCAGTTGCTGCTCGAACTGTTTGCGTGTCGCCGCGATCAGCGGCGCAGCCAGCGATTCGGTGAGTTTTATTTCTGTCTTGCAGCTTGGGCAGATGATGGTCGGTTCGGTCATTTTGGTTTCTCTCCCCGCAAATAACAAAATAGCATCTTGCCGACAAACATCCACCCGGCGTATATTCTTTTTGTATTACAAATTGAGATACACATATGACTACTGTCTCGTTACGTCTTCCGGATGAACTCGTGAAAGAAGCCGATCAACGCGCACGCGAACTCAAGGTTCCGCGTGCCGAATATATTCGACGCGCGATCACGGCTTTAAACGCCCAAGTCAGCGCCGAGCAACGCCGCCAGCGCTTGATCAACGCATCGCACCGGGTACGCGGCGAAAGCATGAAGGTCAACGCCGAGTTCGACCGCATTGAAGACGCGCCTGATGCGTAAGCGCGGCAGTGTCTGGCTCGCGAATCTTAATCCCAGGCGTCGCACAGAACCTGGAAAAACCCACCCGGTTTTAATCGTGCAAAGCCAGGCGCTGCTGGATGCCGATCATCCTTCCACACTCATCGTGCCACTAACTACTCGTCTGATTGAAGACGCGGAGCCGTTGCGAATACGCATTCCCGCACACGGGCGCTTGAAGAAAGATTCCGATTTACTTCTCGACCAGCTACGCGCCATCGACAACGCGCGTTTGATTGAAGGTCCGCTTTTACAGTGCTCGCCGCAATTCATGCTACAGGTGCGTAATGCCTTGATCGAAGTTCTGCACCTGATGCCTTAAGCCATCGAATATGAAGTATTTCATCGCAATAATTCCAGCTGAATATACTCAGCGTTTTGTAGGGGCCAAATGTTTTCATCCAGCATTCAGCCCATTTGCGGAGCGATGTGCGCGCACATCCTGCGTCCGCACATATTCTCTTGAACAAATAAATTAAAAGTATTCTGAATAACGAATATTCGGAGGGGGCTTAGCGGGTAGCTGCGACGGAAAGCTGATCCGCAACAGCTGACAACAAATTAGCAGAGAGTTTATTTGCGGAGCTTTTTTTCCGCCTCTGCGGTTGCCTGCTCCATGACGGTGTTCAGCGCTTCCATGACCTTGCCCAGAAACCACTGCATGTCGCCGAAGCGGTAAAATTCGATGAACAGTTTCAGGTCATCGTCAGATAAGTCGTGAAAGGCATAGTCGTAGGTAATGCGGGTGGTGAACTTGCTGGGCTTGAGCAACTGTTCATAACTGGCGCGCAGCAGCAAGTCTTTCTTCTCAGGGGTTAGGTCTTGGCTTTTTCCATCCGCCGCATTGGCCAGACGTGCTACCGACTGGATGGCCAGCGCCTGGGTGGCGACTAAAAATTCGGTGTCGGCCGAGGCGTCATCCAGCTGCGAATACAAGCTCGCGCGTGCGGGACCCGGCGCTTTGTCATGCTGATCTTTGGCGAACTTGCGAATCGCTTCGGTCGCTTGCGTTGACAGGGCGGCTCGCTTGATTTCAGACAACCGTTTGCCAGCTTGTGATTGCACCAAACGTTGCAACGTGGCATAGCGCGCTTCGTCGAACTCTTTACCCAACAGCGTGCGAAGGCGCCCGGCCAGAGCGGCTTCGGTAAAATATTCTCCAGTAGTGTTGGTAAGTCGCTCGCGTTGCTTTGCGGTAATGGCGGTTTGCTCGCTGCGACGCTGCTCCAAACCGTCGGTAACCGTTTGAGGAATGTCGTGAATTATTTCGTAAATGGCCAGATCGCGCAGCAATGCGTTGATGGCAACTTCTGCTTTCTGATCGTTTTCAGCGGCCAGACTCGGCGCGGTCATTGGAAGGCTAAAAAGTAGCACCAGCATCGAAGCAAATTGATAAGCCTTCACGGCAATTCTCCAAAAGTCGGTTCGCAAATATCAGCGGATTCTAACGAACACGGATGTAGAATACACATCTGCTTTGTCGCGCCACGAGCATACGTTAATATACCGCGCTTGCTTGGACACCTTACAAAGGGACTCGTCGCTTATGTATCGCAAACTGATTTGCCTTTTCGTTGCTTCGATGTGGTTCAGTACTGCGGCGCACGCTTTTGGATTGCTAGGCAACGAGGTCTCGATTGGTATGGCTACACCGGCTCCGAACGGTTTATCCGCCAAGTTTTGGATGTCGCGCGATACAGCAATTGATTTGTTTTCCGAATGGGATACAACCAACAAGCATTTTCAAGTACACACGGATTATTTAACACATGACTTTCAGCAGTTTGAAATGGAAGGAGCAAGCATGCCGTTGTATTTTGGATTCGGCCTGCGACTGCGAACGACTGAATCGTCGGCGACGCAAATCGGCATTCGCATCCCCATTGGCGTGAGTTACTTGTGGACCACTGCGCCGATTGATTTTTTTGCGGAAGTTGGGCCGCGCGCCAATATCATTCCGCAAACCAGCTTTGCGGTAGATCTGATGATTGGCCTGCGTTACCGCTTTATCCCGTAACCACGATCAAGCTTATATGTGCGGGTTAACCAGGGAGCGTGATGCCATGAAGAAGATGACGTTGTTATTGGTGTTGCGCGGATCGAATTTGATTCCCATGCTGTAGGCTTCTGTTGGGCGGGCGCCGACATCGCTGCGCGCAACTGCGACGCTGCACCACACGACTCGTCCTTCTACTGCAATCTTCCAGTCACCGGCGCTAAACACCATCTCGACGGTCGTTCCAACTTCCAGCGGCTCGGTCAGTTGAATGCCAACACCGGACACCGATACGTCGCGAATGAGTGTAGAGTCATACGTCTTGTCTTTCGCCTGCAAGCGAAATGTTCCGTTGACTTCCTCAAGATGGATATTTTGACGTATGGTTTCGCGTGATTCAGCCAACATGACCGTGCTCCTGAAATTTTGCCAAGTGATAGGGAGTCCCACTGCATCGTTGACGTGGGTACCGCAGTGATCGACAAATGTACAGAATTGATGCCAACGCGGGAAAGATATTTTAATCTCGCGATTTGTTAGCGATTTCACGCACCGTTGATGTGTCCCGCGACACCTGCCTTCACCGACTACACTAAAACGTCAAGATTGCGTCAAAGGACTCATGATTCGCTGGCCGTCTATTGACACTCAGCACCGGTTCCGCCGACCAGCACTTTGTCACAAAAGGTTCCAACCATGCATATCGCACGCTTATGGTTACACTTGGCACTCCTGGCTTGCTCAGGTGCGTACGCCGCGCCCGCCGCAAATGTGTTAACACCCGGAACGGTACTTATAGCCACAGAAAACCTCCACGGCAGCAGTTTTCAGAAAACGGTAATTTTGATTACCCAACATGACCGGCAAGGCACACTCGGAATTGCCATTAATCGGCCCGCGCAAAAAAATATTCGCGAGTTCTTCCCCGACTTCAGCGCAAAGGTGGGCCAGCTCCCGCTATTCCTGGGCGGCCCGGTGCGCCCGCAAACGCTGTTTATACTTGCACGCGGCGAAGCTCGTCAGGGATGGATACCGGTGACCACGGATATTTACTTCACTGGCGGAACAAGTGCACACCGCTTTCTCAAACAGCCTCAGAACCTGCCCCAAGACTCCCAGAGCCGGGTGTTTGCTGGTTATA
>JANMQQ010000107.1:0-9289 GCA_031370545.1 Gammaproteobacteria bacterium | reverse complement strand
AACCTGACCATTGGGCCGCTGGTGTGCGAGGCGCTGCGCAAGCACGGCGTGAAAGCCGCCATCGACGTGCATTTAATGGTCAAGCCGGTGGACCGTATCATTCCTGATTTCGCCAAAGCCGGCGCAAGCTATATCACCTTTCATCCTGAAGCCAGCGAACATGTTGATCGCACGCTGCAACTGATCAAGAACGAAGGCTGCAAGGCCGGGTTAGTGTTTAATCCCGCCACCTCGCTCGATCATCTGACCTACGTGATGGACAAGATCGACATGGTGTTGCTGATGTCGGTGAACCCTGGCTTTGGCGGCCAGAGTTTCATTCGCTCTTCACTCGACAAGCTGCGTGAAGCACGCAAGATCATCAAGGCGAGCGGTCGCGACATCCGTCTGGAAATCGACGGCGGTGTCAAGGTTGACAATATTCGCGAGATCGCCGAAGCGGGTGCCGATACGTTCGTCGCCGGTTCAGCAATTTTCAGCGCCGCAAAAACGACTGACGCGAATCGCTACAACACGGTGGTCAGCGCAATGCGTGCGGAATTGGCAAAGGTGGGTAAGTAATCGTGTTGACCCGACCGCAGATGGTACTCATCGACGTCGACGGCACCTTGGTCGACAGCGTGCCAGATCTCGCC
Organism: Gammaproteobacteria bacterium; assembly: GCA_031370545.1. Classification (GTDB taxonomy): domain Bacteria; phylum Pseudomonadota; class Gammaproteobacteria; order SG8-11; family SG8-11; genus UBA6921. The sequence continues at coordinate 8,654 of JANMQQ010000107.1, read as the reverse complement.
TTTTGCGTGGATGCCACCATGGACCAGCTCGGCTTGCCGCGTCGTGGCGAGAGCGAAGTACGTTTGTGGGTAGGCAATGGCGTGGAGCGCTTGGTACGGCGCGCGTTGATCGGCACGCTCGACGGTGAGCCGGATGAGGCGCTGTTTAACCAAGCCTATCCGATTTATCTGGAGCTTTACGAGGCTAACGTTAGCGAGCGCAGTGTGTTGTATCCCGGCGTGCGCGAAGGCTTGGCTTGGCTCAAGCAGCAAGGTTTTAAGCTGGGCTGCGTTACGAACAAAGCCGCGCAGTTCACCTTGCCTTTGTTGAAAAATTTAGGCGTATATGACGACTTCGGTATTGTCATATGCGGCGATACCCTGCCGCAAAAAAAGCCTGATCCTGCGCCGTTGCTGCATGCGGCTAAACATTTTGGCGTCAGCCCGCAACAGTCGTTGATGCTGGGCGATTCGGTCAGCGATGTGCAAGCCGCGCGTGCCGCCGGGTTCAAAATTATTTGCATGAGCTACGGCTATAATCATGGGCAGGATATTCGTACCGCACATCCTGATGCAGTGATTGATTCGATGGCGGAGTTGCCAAAATTTTTAGCGTAGTTGAGGCTCGAACGAAACATTCCTTCCCCCTGCAAGGGGAAAGGCGAGGATGGGGGTGAGATTAGGCAGCGTGCCGCCTTTGGAACACCCCCATCCCAACCTTCCCCCTTGCAGGGGGAAGGAGCACAGCATGTTGAATGAGTCACGGTTCTTTTCAAATTTCGCGTTCCATTGATTACGAAGCATCACACGAGCATGGACACAACAATACAAACAAATCGAAGCTGGCGACGCGGATAACAACGCGCGGCCCTTTCCGTTTGTGTGTCTATTTCCTATGCTACGGTGACTTATGACTTCTCCTGTTTCCCCTGCTCTGCAACGCGTGCCACTGGTGCGCGAAGTGCTCGCCGATCTCGACACGCCGCTGTCGACTTATCTCAAACTCGCCGATGGGCCGTATTCGTATTTGTTTGAATCAGTGCAGGGTGGCGAGCGCTGGGGGCGCTATTCGATCATCGGCCTGCCCGCGCGCACTGTGCTGCGGGTAACGGGTCGTGACATTACGGTGCTGCGCGACGGTGTGGTTGCCGAGCAGCTCAGCGTGGTCGATCCGCTAATGTGGATCGAAGCCTTTCAAAAACGCTACCAAGTTGCGGCCGCTGCGGGCCTGCCGCGCTTCACTGGTGGCTTGGTGGGTTACTTCGGTTACGACACGGTGCGCTACATTGAGCCGCGCCTGGCCAAGACCGTCAAACCCGACCCGTTGGGCACGCCCGACATCGTCCTGATGGTGTCGGAAGAAGTGGTGGTATTCGATAACCTGAGCGGCAAGCTGTATGTGATTGTGCACGTCGACCCTGCCCAGCGTGCGGCGGGCGAGGCGCGTTTGAATGAGCTGGTCGAACAACTTGCGCGCCCGACACCGCGCCACGTGCAACTGCGCTCAACGCAAGTGCAGGAAAAAGATTTCGTTTCCGGCTTCACTCAAGAAGCTTTCGAAAATGCGGTAGCGCGCGTCAAAGACTACATCCTCGCAGGTGACGTGATGCAGGTGGTGCTATCGCAGCGCATGTCGATTCCCATCAGCGCGCGACCGTTGGATTTATATCGCGCGCTGCGCACCATCAATCCTTCTCCGTATCTTTATTATCTCGACCTCGGCGATTTCCAGATCGCCGGATCGTCGCCGGAAATTCTCACCCGCCTGGAAAATAATGAAGTCACGGTCCGACCCATCGCCGGTACGCGCCCGCGCGGTGCCACGCCTGATCAAGACCTGGCGCTTGAAAAAGAGCTGCTCGCCGACCCCAAAGAGCGCGCCGAACATTTAATGCTCATCGACCTGGGCCGCAACGACGTCGGCCGCATCGCGCAGATCGGCAGCGTGCGGGTGACGGAGAATATGTTGATCGAACGTTATTCACACGTCATGCACATCGTGTCCAACGTCTGCGGCAAATTGCAACCCGGCCTGTCGGCGCTGGATGTATTACGCGCAACCTTCCCGGCAGGCACTGTCAGCGGCGCGCCAAAAATCCGCGCCATGGAAATCATCGACGAACTGGAGCCGGTCAAACGCGGCGTATACGCCGGTGCCGTAGGTTATCTAGGCTGGAGCGGCAACATGGACACTGCCATCGCCATTCGCACCGCCGTCATCAAGGACGGCGTGCTGCATATTCAGGCGGGCGCCGGCATCGTCGCCGATTCCGTACCGCGCAACGAATGGGATGAAACCATGAACAAAGGCCGCGCGGTGTTTCGCGCGGTGAGTTTGGCGGAAGCAGGGTTGGATGCCGTTCCCACGGCAGTGCCCAGCGTCGCGTAGGCGTATTATTGGATTGAGTAACTAATTAGTGGAGCTGCAGGCCATGAACATTGCGGAAAAATTGCACACCCAATACATCACGAATGAAAAAGGCGAGCGTGTTTCGGTGGTGATCCCCATCGAGGAGTACGCGTTGTTGCTCGAAGACGTACAAGATTTGGCGGCCGTCGCAGAACGACGCGAAGAACCGGCAATTACCCATGTGGATCTGATTCGACGACTCAAGGCCGATGGCCTCTTATAAACTGCTCTGGAAGCGCTCTGCGGAAAAGGAGTTGCGCGCATTGCCGCGCGATGTGATCGCGAAGGTGATTCTCGCCGCGGAGTCTTTGACTGAAAACCCGCTTCCTAATGGTGGCCGAAAGCTGGTCGGGACGGACAGCATCTATCGGGTACGCACCGGCGATTATCGTTTGGTGTATCGGGTGGAAGGCGAACTCCTGATTATTGAAGTGATTCGTGTGGGGCATCGCAAAGATGTTTACCGTTAACAGATTTGAGCAACATTTATGCTTCTGATGATCGACAACTACGATTCCTTCACTTACAACCTAGTGCAATATCTAGGTGAGTTAGGTGCAGAGGTGCGCGTGTTCCGCAATGACCAGATTAGCGTGGCGGAGATCGAAAAACTCAAGCCCGCGCACCTTGTGATTTCACCGGGCCCGTGTACGCCGAATGAGGCGGGTATTTCATTGGCCGCGATTAGCGCCTTTGCCGGTAAAATTCCTGTGCTGGGTGTATGCCTCGGGCATCAGGGTATCGGTCAGGCGTTCGGGGGCCGGGTGGTGCGCGCGCGCCAGGTGATGCATGGCAAGACCTCGCAGATTTATCACCACGGTACCAGTGTGTTTCGCAAGCTGCCGGTGCCCTTCGAAGCCACGCGCTATCACTCGCTGATCGTCGAGAAAGAGTCGCTGCCGGACTGCCTGGAAATCACCGCGTGGACACAAACGGAAGCCGGTGCTGTAGACGAGATTATGGGCGTGCGCCACAAACAATTTAAAGTCGAAGGCGTGCAGTTTCATCCCGAGTCGATCTTGACGCAGCACGGTCATGACATTTTGCGTAATTTCTTGCAGGGGGAATAGGAATGGACATGCCCAGCGCACTGCGCGCCGTGACCGAGCGGCGCAATCTGAGCGCCGACGATATGCGCGCGGTGATGCGCCTGATCATGACCGGTCAGGCGACGGCGGCGCAGATCGGCGGTTTTCTCGTCGGCTTGCGCATGAAGGGCGAGACCGTCGACGAAATCACCGCCGCCGTGCAAGTGATGCGTGAGCTGGTCACGCCAGTGAAGGTGGCCACCGACAGGCTGGTGGATATCGTCGGCACCGGCGGCGATGGCGCGCACACGTTTAACATTTCTACCGCGTCGGCGTTCGTCGTCGCGGCGGCGGGAGGGCGTGTGGCCAAACATGGCAACCGCTCGGTGTCGAGCCAGTCCGGCAGTGCCGACGTGCTGGAGGCGGCGGGTGTCAACATCAATCTTACGCCGGAGCAGGTCGCGCGCTGCGTCAATGAAGTCGGCGTCGGCTTCATGTTCGCGCCGTTGCACCACAGCGCGATGAAGCACGCCATTGGTCCACGGCGCGAAATGGGTCTGCGTACTATTTTCAATTTGCTCGGGCCGCTGACTAATCCGGCAGGTGCGCCCAATCAACTCATCGGTGTGTACAGCGCGCAATGGGTGGAGCCAGTCGCGCAAGTGCTGGCGAAACTGGGCAGCAAGCATGTGATGGTGGTGCACTCCGACGACGGCATGGATGAAATCAGCATGGCTGCGACTACCCAGGTAGCCGAGCTGAAAGACGGCAAAGTCAGCAGCTACAGCATTGCGCCCGAGCAGTTGGGAATTGTGCGTGGTGACAAAACCAGACTCACGGTGAAGAACGCGCAGGAATCGGTCGAGAAGGTCAGCGCGGTATTGAACAACACGCCGGGGTCGGAGCGTGACATCGTAGTGCTGAACTCCGGCGCAGCGTTATACGTCGCGGGTCTGGCGCCCTCGCTAAAAGATGGCGTGAAGCTTGCGCAACAAGTGATCGCAAGCGGCGCGGCGCGTGACAAGCTCAGCGACTTGGTAAAGCTATCGAACAGCTTTGTTGTTAACAAATAAGTTGGGCTGCATAACTTTTCCCGAGGCAACGTGAAGATCGAAAAAACCACTCTCGTTGGCCGCAGGGTCAAACTAGAGCCGCTTGCTCAGAGCCATCTGCCGGGTCTCGCTAGCGCAATTACCGACGGGGCGCTATGGGAGGTGCCGGTGACCTTCGTTCCTCATCCGCAAGATTTGCCGCAATTTCTGAGTGCTGCTGAATCAGCTTTTCTCTCCCAAAGGGAGCTCGTGTTCGCCACCATTGATGTGGCCACCGATATGATCGTTGGTAGCACGCGGTTTCGCTGCATTGACATCCCGCACCAGCGGGTCGAGATCGGTTTTACGTTTATTGCAAAATCCTGGCAGCGAACGTACATCAACACGGAGGCTAAATACCTAATGCTTTGCCACGCCTTCGAGCAGTGGAACTGCAACCGTGTTGAGTTTTTAACGGATGTTCTAAACACGAAGTCCAGAAATGCGATTACCCGTATTGGTGCCCGCGAAGAAGGTACGCTGCGAAATCACATGGTGATGCGCGACGGCCGTATTCGCGACTCGGTCATGTTTAGTATTATTGGTGCAGAGTGGCCTCAGTTGAAGATTTCGCTCGAGTCCAAACTCAATATGGCCTAACTCTTCGTTCCTTCCGGCCACTAACAAGCTGCGCGTTTTTCAACCTACCCGATGAATATGACTAACCTCCCCGACATTCTGAATAAAATTCTCGCGCGCAAGGTTGAAGAAATTGCCGAACGCAGCCAGCGCGTGAGCCTACGCATGTTAAGTGAGCATGCCGCAGCGCAGCCGCCGTCGCGTGGTTTTTTGGCGGCACTGGAAGACAAGCTTTCACGCGGTCAACCGGCGGTGATCGCGGAGATAAAAAAAGCCTCGCCGAGCAAGGGCGTGATGCGTCCCGATTTCCAGCCTACGGAAATCGCGGCGAGTTATGCGCAGGCGGGCGCGGCATGTTTGTCGGTACTCACCGACGTGGATTTTTTTCAGGGCGCGGATGAGTATTTGCAGCAGGCACGTGCCGCGTGCGCGCTGCCGGTGTTGCGCAAAGACTTTGTGATTGATCCCTATCAGGTATACGAGGCGCGAGCGTTGGGTGCAGATTGCATCCTGTTGATCGCCGCCGCACTCGATGATGTCAAGCTCAGGGACTTGGCTCAGCTGGCGTGGCATCTCGATATGGAAGTGTTAATCGAGGTGCATGATCGTGACGAATTAGAGCGCGCGCTGCCGGTTAACTCCACGCTCATCGGCATTAACAACCGTAATCTGCGCACGTTTGAGACTCGCCTGGAAACGACCTTGGATTTATTGCCGTTGATTCCGTCCAATCGCCTGGTGGTGACAGAAAGCGCAATCCACACGCGCGACGATGTCGCGCGCATGCAAGCGCAAGGTGTGAACATTTTTCTGGTGGGGGAAGCGTTTATGCGGGCGCCCGATCCGGGCGCCGAACTAGCCCGCCTTTTTCTGCTTGGCGTTTAACATCCGCTCGGGTTCGGCGCTGTCGCGGTGGGCACCCAATACCACGATGGTTTTACCTTTCACGGTAATGAGTTCCTGCTCTTCCATATTTTTCAACACCCGGCCCACCATTTCGCGCGAACAGCCGACGATGCGCCCGAGTTCCTGGCGGGTGATGCGAATCTGCATGCCGTCGGGATGCGTCATGGCATCGGGTTCGCGCGTAAGGTCGAGCAAAGTGCGCGCAATGCGGCCGGTGACGTCCATGAAGGCGAGATGGCCGACTTTGCGGCTGGTGCGGCGCAGGCGCAACGCCATCTGCGACGCAAGTTCAAACAGCACTTCCGGATTATCGTTGGCGACCTGACGGAATTTCGTATAACTCAGTTCAGCCAGTTCGCATTGCGTACGCGCACGCACATAGGCGCTGCGATTGGACGCGTGGCCGAACAGGCCCATTTCACCGAAAAAATCGCCCGGGTTGAGATACGCCAGCACGATTTCATGGCCTTCTTCGTCTTCAATCAACACCGTGACTGAGCCTGACAGAATGTAATAAAGTACATCGGGCACGTCACCGGCGTAGATGATCAGAGCCTTCGCCGGATAACGTCGACGATGACAATGTTCGATGAAGCGATCCATGACCGGGGTGCTGATATTCGAAACTGGATTCAATGCCATAGATTCATCCCATGTGAGGAAACTGAAGTCGCTCCTTAGGCGGCGTGTAAGTATAACAATAGCAAGGATTTGTGCGACCGCTAGTGTGACGTACATCGGCATTGCGGATGTTTTCTTAAATGGGAATGCGAAGGAGATAACAAAATGAAAGCGCGTGTGAAGTGGGTGCAAGATGTGATGTTCGTCGGCGAGTCCGGCAGCGGTCACACGGTGGTGATGGACGGCGCGCCCGAAGCCGGTGGTCGCAACCTCGGCCTGCGGCCGATGGAGTTGGTGCTGCTGGGTGTGGGTGGCTGTACGTCGTTCGATGTCGTCAGCATCCTTAAAAAACAGCGTCAAAACGTAATTGACTGTGTTGCGGAAATGCAAGCGGAACGTGCCGACACCGATCCAAAAGTATTCACCAGGATTCATATTCACTTCGTGGTCACCGGTAAGGGCTTGAAGGAAGAGCAAGTGAAACGCGCGATTGAATTATCTGCCGACAAATATTGTTCGGCTTCGATCATGCTCAAGCCCAAAGTTGAAATTACGCACGATTACGAAATTGTTGAGCAGTAAATGACGACGCCACCACCCACCGCCGGTCTGCGTCATATCGCGTTATTCGCGAACAACTTAGACGCCTGCGAAAAATTTTATACCGAGCTCGTAGGGATGCGCGTTGAGTGGCGTCCCGATGCCGACAATGTGTATCTCACCAGCGGTCACGATAATCTCGCCTTGCATCGCAGCAATGTGGAATTCAGTGGTAAGCAGCATCTGGACCACATCGGCTTTGTACTGAATGCGCCCGAACATACCGACGCATGGCATGAATTTTTGCTGCAACACGGCGTGAAAATTCTCGCCGCACCGCGCACCCACCGCGACGGCGCGCGCAGTTTTTATTGCCACGATCCCGACGGCAACACCGTGCAGTTTATTTTTCACCCCCCGTTGGCAAAATTTGGGGCATAATCGCCCGGAAAATTGCAGGCAGTAGCTACAGGAGGTTCCGGCGTTGGTCGCTTTGATAAATGCATCGCTGAAGAAGATCAAGCTTAAAGACTTCAACAACCTCACCAAGACGTTGAGCTTCAATATCTATGATATTTGTTTTGCGGCGACGGAAGAGCAGCGCAAGGAATACATCTCGTACATCGACGAGGAGTACAACGCTGCACGCCTGACAAAAATTCTGACCGACGTGGCCAACATGGTCGGTGCGACGATTTTGAACATCGCCCACCAGGACTACGACCCGCAGGGCGCCAGCGTCACCATGCTGATTTCCGAAGAGCCGATTCGCGCCCAGCAGCAGATGAACAACGAAGAAACTCCCGGCCCATTGCAACCCGACGCGGTGGTTGCGCATCTCGACAAAAGCCACATCACCGTGCACACCTATCCGGAAAGTCATCCGGACAGCGGCATCAGCACGTTTCGCGCCGACATTGATGTGTCGACCTGCGGTCGCATTTCACCGCTGAAAGCCTTGAACTACCTGATTCACAGCTTCGACTCCGACATCGTGATCATGGACTACCGCGTGCGCGGCTTCACCCGCGACGTGAAAGGCACCAAGCATTACATCGATCACAAAATCAACTCGATTCAAAACTTCATTGGCAAAGACACCAACGAACGTTATCAAACCATCGACGTCAACGTGTACCAGGAAAATATTTTTCACACCAAGATGATCCGTAAAAAGATCGAGCTCGACAATTATCTTTTCGGGGTGAAGAAATCCGACCTCAAACCCGACGAAGAAAAGAAAATCCTGCAACGTGTCGAACGCGAAATGCTGGAAATTTTCTATGGGCGGAATGTGAGCGGGTCGTTAGGCGTGTAAAAAATTTTTGTAGCAGAAAACGTAGGGGCGCGATTCATCGCGCCCTTTTTTGTTTGTGCGCCCGGCAGGGCGCACTTACTTGGAGGTGGAAGTCCTCTACTCACCCGGCAAGGGGAAGAGTTAGCCGAACGGCAAGGGTGTCGTGGGTGACCGCGAATCTGAAGGAAGCTGAAGGCAAAGCG
>JANMQQ010000310.1:0-6654 GCA_031370545.1 Gammaproteobacteria bacterium | reverse complement strand
TGTACGGGTGGGCACGGGCGGGGTACCTTTCGATGTCTTTTTTGCCACACCACCTGAAGCTTGGTTGTAAGAGCTCAGCCCATGAGAAGTATATTTATGCGTATGTATACCTTTACGGTAGTATGCTGCCATATACTTTATTATAAATTGCTAGAAATTAACCGCCATGGACAAGATCAAAAACCCTTTTTCACCCGGCGCGGGTTCGCCACCGCCCGAACTGGCAGGCCGGGACAGCATTTTGGAGCAAGCCCGCGTGTTGCTTGGGCGAGTGCGCGCTAAGCGGCCGGAAAAAAGTCTATTATTGACGGGCCTGCGCGGTGTTGGCAAAACCGTACTACTCAATGAAATTGAGCGGCTGGCCCAGAGAGACGGCTATCGCACCCTGCTGGTGGAAGCACATCAGGGCAAACCACTGTCGGTTCTGCTGGCTCCGCAACTGCGCCGCCTGTTGTTCGAGCTGGATCGTCTTGCGGGCGCGGGTAACAAGGTACGGCGCGGGCTGGCAGTGCTAAAAAGTTTCATCGGCAGTCTTCGGATCAAGGTCGGCGAAATCGATATCGGGGTGGATATTGAGCCCGAGCCGGGCATGGCCGATAGCGGTGATCTGGAAGTTGATTTGCCCGGGCTGTTTACCGTCGTTGCCGAGGCAGCGGAGGAACGCCACGCCGCCATCGCTATTTTGATTGACGAAATTCAGTATTTTGCTTCAACCGAGTTGAGCGCGCTGATCATGGCCATGCACAAGATGCAGCAGCGCCAGCTTCCGCTAGTACTCATCGGCGCGGGCCTGCCGATTCTTCCCGGCATGGCCGGGGAGTCGAAATCCTATGCCGAGAGATTGTTGAACTTTCCAGATATAAGTCCGCTTGCAGAAGCTGATGCTGCCATGGCACTGCGCGAGCCGATTGAAAACGCAGGCGAGTCCATTGAACCGGCGGCACTGGGTGAAATATATCGGCTGACCCAAGGCTACCCGTATTTTCTTCAGGAGTGGGGATATCAGGCATGGAATCATGCCACGGCTTCGCCCATCACCCTGAACGATGTATTGGCAACGACGGATGTCGTTACCCGGCGCCTTGATGAGAATTTTTTCAGAGTGCGTTTTGATCGCCTGACGCCGCGCGAGAAAAAATACCTGCGTGCCATGGCCGAGCTGGGTCACGATCCGTATCGAACCGGTGACATTGCCGACGTCATGGGAACGAATATCAAGGCACTCGGCCCGGTGCGCGCCAGCCTGATTAAAAAAGGCATGGTTTACAGTCCGTCGCACGGAGACATGGCGTTTACGGTGCCACTGTTCGATGCATTTATGCGGCGCGCCATGCCGAACTTTGCGCGGTAGATGAAAGAAGGAAAATCCGTGCCCACCATCATTGGCTGCCAGCTCGGGTACCAAATTCGAGCAACAACACGGATCGTGAGCCCGGGCACTCCGTATGAATCCGCAAAAAGGAACCTACATCGCTGGCCTCCTGCGTAACCATGGTCACTAAATGCGTCATCGTCGTTAATTGGAATTCAGGTCCATATCTACGCAAGTGCCTGCATGCGGTTCTGAATCAATCCCTCCCGATCGAAAAAATCATCGTCGTAGATAACGCGAGTACCGATGCTTCGCTGTCGGAGGCGGAAGACGTGTTACCGCACGTGCAGTTGATCCGACTGCCACACAACGTGGGCTTTGCGGCGGGCAACAATCTCGCCGTCAAGGCGGCCGAGGGTTGCGAGTGGATTGCATTCTTGAACGTCGACGCATTCCCTGAGCCGGATTGGCTGGAGCGCTTGCTCGCAGCGGCGAAATTGCGACCCGAGGGTGCGTTGTTCGGCAGTCGCATGATTCAAGCGCTCGATCCGGAGCGGTTGGATGGCGTCGGCGATGCGTATCATGTGTCCGGGGTGCATTGGCGAATCGGCCATGGGCAGAATGTTCGCGATCCTATTATTGTGCATAGCGCGGAAGTGTTTTCAGTATGCGGCGCGGCGATGCTGTGCCGACGCGATCTCTTTATCGAGATGGGCGGTTTTGACGAAAGCTTTTTTTGTTATGCGGAAGATGTCGACTTAGGTTTTCGTTTGCGTTTGCGCGGGTATCGTTCCTGGTACGTTCATGATTCTATAGTTCAGCATGTAGGTTCGGCGAGCACCGGCAAGCGCAGTGATTTTGCGGTGTACCACGGACACCACAATTTGGTGTGGGTGTATTTTAAAAACATGCCCTGGCCCCTTTTGTGGCTCTACCTCCCGCAACATATTCTCCTGAATGTTATTTCGCTGATCTACTTTAGCGCGCAGGGGAAGGGTCGCGTAATTTTTGCAGCCAAATGGGCGGCGCTGTGCGGGTTGCCTCGAGTGTTGCGGGAGCGACAGCAGGTGCAACGCACCCGGCGTGTTAGTTCGTTGGAAATTCGGCGTGCGATGTCAACGGGCTGGTTTACCCCGTATCTGCGCGGCGGACTTTGGAAGGAGTTGCTGGGTCGCTGGCGGGGAATTGCAAAATAAGCTGAAAACAGCGATTGAGTAATAAATGCAGCCTTATTCATTCCATGCAATGAAAGCAAATGCGAGCGTCCTGATTTCCGGTTTTCTGTGCGATATAGCACGCGGTGGACTATCATTAAGACCGTCAGCAGGGTTGAGCTAACATGGCGGCTTTTAGTTTGGTATGAATTCCGCCATATGCCGTGGCCTCACTGGCGATTGCTTTTTAATCACCACTTGGCCCCTAATTTGCTTTGACTTGGCCATATTTTTCGACATGAGGCAACGCCTGTGTCGTTTCGAGCGCGAAGCGGGGCGCGGTGTTGACTATAATATAGCAGGGCAAACTTGGGGCCGATGATTTAACGTCAAATCATCGGCATCTGGAACAAATGACAATAATCCAAAGCTTAAATCCAAACATAACCATTAAAGACACGCCCAAAGTGTCAATCGCCGTTGTGAATTTTAACGGGGGGCCGTTGTTGACCGATTCCCTGGCGGCGGTGCTCGCGTCTACGACATCGGTCGAAGTCATCCTGGTGGATAACGGATCTCGCGACAGCAGTATTGCGCAGGTACGTCAACGCTACGGGCACGACGCGCGGCTGCGGATCATCGAAAATGGCCGCAATGTCGGCTTTACGTCCGCAAACAACATGGCGTTGAAACGAGCGACGGGTGAATTTGTTTTATTGCTCAATCCCGATTGTATTGTGCAACCCGACACGCTGGCGCGGATGTTGGATACGGTCGAGCAGCAGCCAGACATTGGTATGGCCGGATGCTTGCTCCGCAATCGCGATGGCAGCGAACAAGCTGGATGTCGGCGCGCAGTGCCCACCCCCTGGCGTACCTTGGTGCGTGTTTCGCACCTGAACAAACTGTTTCCGCGACACCCGCGCTTTCGAAATTTTCTTCTGAATCAAGAGCCCTTACCGCAGGAGCCGGTGTTGGTCGAGGCAATTTCGGGCGCTTTCATGTTCGTGCGGCGTTCCGTAATCGAGCAGGTCGGATTGCTGGACGAAGGCTATTTCCTGCATTGCGACGACTTGGATTGGTGCATGCGCTTTCGCCAGCAGGGTTGGAAGATTTTGTTCGTGCCGCAGGTTGAGGCGATTCATCACAAAGGGGTGTGTTCATCGGGTCGCCCGCTCTTTGTGCTCTGGCACAAGCACAAAGGTATGGTGCGGTTTTACCGTAAATTCTTTCGGCATCAGTATCCGTTGCCATTGATGGCGTTGGTGGTTACCACGGTGTGGCTGCGTTTCGGAGCCTTGGCAGCACTGAGTCAAATGCGCCGCTGCGAGCGACCGATCAAGTTTGCGATGCATTGGGTCAAGCCATCGAGTTTGCTACCCGCATTGAAAGTCCGCACGAATCGCAAAGTTAAAGTGGTACCGCTTGCGTTAGGCTCCAGTCTGGTTGAACAGGCAATAGCTGATTCCGCAAATCTCGAAAGCATTGCGCCAAAAAAGCAGAAGCTGCATCGCCGCTCGGCCAATTGATTTGCCGTTTTTCTGTTCGTTGAAATTAAAAAATCCTGGCATCATGACATTCGCAGCAGCGCATTTTTGCGCCTGGGCATGACAATTAAGTTCAGGTATTTGGCAAGGATGTAAATCACATGTCATCGAATGTGGTGTGGCACAACGCCACCGTAACGCGCGCGCGGCGAGAAAAACTAAATGGCCATCATGGTGCGGCAATTTGGTTTACCGGGCTGTCTGGTGCAGGCAAGTCCACCGTCGCTCATTCGGTTGAGGAGCGGTTGCATCAAGTGGAGTGTCGCACCATCGTTCTTGATGGCGACAACGTGCGTCATGGTTTATGTTCCGATCTTGGTTTTTCAGCGCATGATCGTGCCGAAAATATTCGTCGCGTCAGCGAAGCGGTGAAGCTGTTTGTCGATGCGGGCGTCATCGTACTCACGGCGTTCATTTCGCCGCATCAAGCTGATCGCGCACGCGCACGTGCAACCATCGGCGCGGCGGATTTTATTGAGGTGTATTGCCAATGTGCGCTTGAAGAATGCGAGCGCCGCGACGTAAAAGGACTGTACAAACGTGCGCGTGCGGGCGAAATCAAAGATTTCACCGGTATTTCGGCGCCCTATGAAGCACCGAAAAATCCAGACGTCACGCTCAATACCAATGAGCTTTCAGTTGAGCAGTGCGTTGAGTGCGTGATTCAAAGTTTAGTGTTGCGCGGAGTAATACCTGGCGGACGCTTAAATCTCTAATCCTTGGTGATCGCCCGGCTCGAATCAGTAATCCACTCACTCCACGATCCGGCGTAAAGTTTCGCGCCAGAGAATCCGGCATGTTCCATCGCGATAATGTTGTGGCAGGCGGTGACACCCGAGCCGCACATGTGAATGACATGCTCTGGCACTACCTCGCCAAGTTTGCCCGCATAACTTTCTTGTAATTCTTCAGGCGTCTGGAAGTTCCCGCCAAAATCGAGGTTATCGTCCCACGGTAGGTTAATTGCACCAGGAATATGTCCAGCGACTTTGTCGAGCGGTTCAACTGCGCCGCTAAAGCGTTCTTCGGCGCGCGCGTCAAACAGGCGATAGTTGCCGTCGAGACGAATGCGCTCGACTTCATCGGCACCCACGACAAGTCCGGCGTTGAGGCGGGTGCGAAATGTTGCTGCTTGGATCGCGGGCAGGGTTGTGGTGATCGGAAATTTTTCGCGTTGCCAGCGTGGAAATCCGCCGTTTAAAAGTGCCACATTTTGATGTCCTAGCCAGCGCAACAACCACCACAGCCGTGCCGCCATCGCGCCGAAGCTTGCGTCGTACACCACGACTTGCTTGTTTTCGTCGACGCCCCATGCGCTGATTTTTTTTGCGAGCAGTTCGGGAATTGGTAATGGATGGCGACCGGTCGTTGGCGTGATTGGCGACGACAAATCTTCGTCAAGATGTGCGTAACGCGCGCCGGGGATGTGGCCTTCGTGGTATGCGCGGCGACCGGCTTCGGTATCAGTGAGGGTGAAGCGGCAGTCGAAAATAATCCACTGCGGATCATCGAGATGTTCCGCGAGTTGGGTGGGGTCGATGAGGGTGGTGTAGGTCATTCGGCGGAGTTTCATTGAATGATGAAACAATGGAGGGCGTAATAACCTACCCCCATCCCAGCCGTCCCCCTTCCAGGGGGAAGGAGAACATAAAAAATCAATACCCGCCCTTGCGCCGACTTTCCGGCAAGCCCGCAATACGACCACCTTGTTTCGACGGGTCGCGCGGGAACAGTTTGTATAGATAGCTGTTGTCGACTTTCTTGTCGGGCCACTTGTCTTGCATGGCCTTGATAATGTTGCGCGTGTTCGGCTGGCTGCCCGCGTTGTTGACAAATTCATCGCGCAGAAAATTCACCATGTCCCAATGTTCCGGAGTCATGGCGATGCCTTCCTGTTCAGCGATGACTTTGGCCACTTCTTCGTTCCAATCATCGAGGTTGACCATGTATCCGTTCTTGTCGGTCTCGACTGTTTTACCGTTGACTACGACTGTCATGATGTCCTCCTGTTTCAGTGGATAGGTTGATTCACTTTAATTCTTGAATATCTTTGTGCGGGATAAACACGCCGCAGCCAAGCTTGCGATGCAATCCTAGCCCACGTTGTTGCAGAATCAAGGACTCGTCCACGCTCAGCTCCGCAAGCATGAGGCTGCGCGTACGCAACGCGCCGTCGCTGGCAAGAATACTCTTCTCCATGCCGCACAACATTTTTTTAGGCTGCACGCCCAGCGTTTTTAGTTGCGCGAGAACGTCGCGTAAAAATTGTTGTTCATCGCTTTCAGTCGCTGCAATGTAGCGGGCAAAAATCGTTGTGAGGGTGCTCAACGGACGAACGATCAACGTGCCTACGGTGAGTGGGTGCCCGCCCAAGTCCAAGGCTTTTCCGCTGAGTTGTTGCGCGTCCTCGATGCGGTGTTTAGGCACGCGCAGCGTCAGCTTGGTGCGGCGCGACACATGGATGAAATCGTCAGGGCGTACCCAACCGTTGCCAGATTCGGCCACGTGAATGGTATGGAGTGCAGCGCGCTCTTCTGTAGCAAACCACGGCAGTTGCTTCTGAATCGCGAGCGACAACACCTGAGCGTGATCCACCGGCAAACGCAGGCATTGGATCGAATACACCAGGTCCACGACATCG
>JANMQQ010000295.1:0-3813 GCA_031370545.1 Gammaproteobacteria bacterium | reverse complement strand
AACCGCATGGCGTTGCCGCTGCTGGTGCAGCGTGCGCGGCACGTGGTCGCGCCGTGATGCGCGATAAAGCGGGCTTGCAGACACCTTGGATTCCATTCCAGGGCCAGCAATAAATGGCAACGACTCCGGCACTGGTGGATGCGGCAACCACCCCGACGTCGCCCCACGGCCGCAATGTGCAATTGCTGCGGCTATTGGGGCTGGCGGTTGTGGTCGGCGTCCTCGGCGCGCTGGCGGTACTGGCGTTTCATCAACTGCTGCTGGCGCTGGAAGCCGCGTTGTATGGCTCGAAGCAGGGACTGGTGGCTGATGCCACGCACCTACCGCCCGCAATGCGCGCCGTTATTCCTGCGCTGGGCGGGCTTGCCGCCGGGCTGATGCTGCAGTATTTGCTCGGGCGCGGCAAAGGCGAAGCCGGGGCGGATTACATGGAGGCCATCGCCGCCGGCAGCGAAGTTCCCTTGCGCTCCTCACTGCTGAAATCGGCGGCATCCGCCGCCACGGTCGTCTCCGGCGGCTCGATCGGGCGCGAAGGTTCGATGGTGCAACTGGCGGCATTGTCCGGCGGCCTGTTGGGAAAAGTCCTGCATCTGTCGCCCGTCGAGCGGCGTTTTGCTGTGGCCTGCGGCGCGGCGGCGGGGCTCGCGGGCGCGTACAACACGCCGATTGCCGGTGCCTTGTTCGTCGCTGAAATCGTGCTCGGCGGCATCAGCGTGGGCAGCTTCGGTCCCCTGTTGCTGGCAGCGGCGATTGCCGATTCGGTGGTGCGCCATGTCGGCCGCGTCGGTCCTATTTTTGCCGCCGCGCCGGGCAATCTGCAAAGTCTGCCGGAGTTATTGCTGGTGGTGGCGACCGGTATCGCGGCGGGATTGCTGGGGCCGCTGTCTATCAGCGCGTTAAACCGCACGCACCAGGGTTTGGCTGCGCTGCGCTGGCCCCTGTGGCTGAAGATGGCACTCGCCGGGCTTTTGGTCGGCGGGCTTTCGGTCATTCGTCCGGAGGTGTGGGGCAACGGTTATTCGGTGGTGAATTCATTACTGCATCAGCCGTGGCTGTGGCAAAGCGTGCTGCTCATCCTGGTGCTGAAAATCATTGCCACCGTGTTGACGTCAGGTTCGGGGGCGGTCGGTGGTGTGTTTACACCGACGCTGTTCGTCGGCGCGGCGCTGGGCACGCTGGCGGGCAGTGCGGCGCAACTTGCGTTGCCTGGCGCGTCGATGAGCGCCTTCACCCTGGTCGGCATGAGCGCGTTTCTCGCCGCCGTCACCCACGCGCCGCTCACGGCGGTGGTGATGGTCAGCGAGATGACCTCGGGTTACGGCCTGGTGCCGGCGCTGGTGCTGGCGAGCCTGGCCGGGTACTACGTTTCGTCGGTGCTGCATCCGGGGTCGATTTACGCGCAGTCGATTCCACAGAATCATCCCACGGAAAATATACCCTCCATCCGTTTGTGATACAGACGGGGATGAATGTCTTCAACGGAAATTGTGCCAGCTGCCACCCCAAGGGCGGCAATATCATTCAACCAAACCTGCCCGTATTGAATTCTGCCAAAACAGTGGACATCAATATTTTTAGCGCATTTATTCGGGCGCCAAAGATGCCTGATGGCAAGCCGGGCGCGATGCCCTCTTTCCCTACCGAAAAAATTTCTGACCAGGAAGCAAGCGAGCTTTACAAATACGTCACTCATGTGCTGGAAAATCGATGAGCGGAATCCACTTGCCGATTGCTGCGAGGCCCGATGGTAGGGCTGCTTTCCCAACGGCTGCCCGTTGTTGTATCACCGTTGACGCAAAGCATCACCGGGCTGCCCGCCGCTGGGTATGGAAGCCACGGCACGAGTGACCTTGGTCACTGCCAGGTCGTGACCTGCGGCACGTCCAAGTCATGACTTTCGGGCGCTTACATCCGCCCGGCCTCAGCTTAAAGTTCGGCACATGGATAATGTCAACTCCGCAGCCGATGACGCGCAGCGGTATTGGGTGCGAACCACGGTATCGTTTCCACGGCGCACCTGGTGCTCGGTGTCGCTGCCGCAGGTGCGACGCTCGGCAGGATCCTGATCGCCGGAATCGCGCTGCGGGTCACAGAGCAACTCATGAAGCACGCGGTGCACATGCCCGCAACGAACTGGGTATTTCTGACACGCTGAGTGCGCGGCCAACGCTGGCTGCTTATGCTGTTAGCGCGGCCATGCCGCTGGTCGTTGCGCTCGCTCCCCATGCGAGTCTGATTCCGCTTGTTTTGGGAACTTCACTCGGGTACTTGGCACTCCTGGGTGGGTTGGCAGCTTACGCAGGCGGTGCCGACTGGCGTTGACCGGGTAGTTTGGCGGCATGATGAGAAGAACAAGGAGCACTGCGATGGGCAATACCAATAACCGCACCACGTCGGCTGATGCGCTGGTGATCTTCGGCGTGACCGGCGACCTCGCCCACAAGATGATTTTTCCAGCGCTCTATGCGATGGCGAAGCGCGGCGTACTCAACATGCCAGTAGTTGGCGTTGCCGCCTCGAAATGGAGCCTGGCGCAACTGCGCAAACAGGCGACAGACAGTATCAAGCATGTCGGCAAGATCGACGACCGCGCCGCCTTCGACCATCTGCTCTCCCTGCTGCGCTATGTGGGCGGTGACTACAACGATCTGGCTACCTTCAAAGCGCTCAAGCAGGCGCTCGGCGATGCCCGGCGCCCGGCGCATTACCTCGCCATCCCGCCTGCGCTGTTCGCCACGGTGATCAAAGGGCTCGGTGCCGCGGGCCTGGCCGATCAGGCACGCGTCATCGTCGAAAAGCCGTTCGGACGCGACCTGGCCTCCGCGCGGGCACTCAACCGCATCGCGCTGTCGGTGTTCGCGGAAGACGCGATTTTCCGCATCGACCACTATCTCGGGAAGGAGGCGATCATGAATATCCTCTATTTCCGCTTCGCCAATTCCTTCCTTGAGCCGATCTGGAACCGCAACCACGTGGCCAGCGTGCAGATCACGCTGGCCGAGGATTTCGGCGTGAAGGGGCGCGGCGCGTTTTACGAAAGCGCCGGTTGCTTGCGCGATGTCATCCAGAATCACCTGTTTCAAGTCGTCGCGCTGCTGGCCATGGAGCCGCCCGCATATCAGGGCTATGGCGCCGTGCACAGCGAGAAAGCCAAGGTGTTCCAGGCCATGCGCCCGCTGCAGCCGGACGACGTGGTGCGCGGCCAATACGTTGGTTATCGCAAAGAGCCGGGTGTGGCGAAGAATTCGGACGTCGAAACGTTCTGCGCCCTGCGGCTTTTTATCGACTCGTGGCGCTGGGAAGGCGTGCCGTGGTACCTGCGTTCCGGCAAATGCCTGGCGGCGACAGCGGACGAGGTTATCGTGGAGCTGAAGCCGCCACCGCAACGACTGTTCGATGATTCGGCGCCGCTGGCCGGGCGCGCCAATTACCTGCGCTTTCGGCTCTCTCCCAACTCCGCTGTCGCCCTCGCCGCGCGCGTCAAGCGCGCCGGCAAAGAGTTCGTCGGCGACCAGCGCGAGCTCTACCTGCTGGAACAACAGCTGGGAGAGGCAACGCCCTACGAGCGGTTGTTGGGCGACGCCATGGCCGGTGACGGCGCGCTCTTCACCCATGAAGACGCAGTTGAGGCCGCCTGGACGGTGGTCGATCCCGTGCTTGAAAAGCACCACTGGGCGCATGCCTACAAGCCCGGTAGTTGGGGGCCGAAACAAGCCGACGCGCTGATTGCGGCGGACGGAAGCTGGTACAACCCGCTACTGGAGAAGGTGACAAAATGACCACCGCAGCGCTACTCGACCAGCTGTGCATCAA
>JANMQQ010000204.1:0-13660 GCA_031370545.1 Gammaproteobacteria bacterium | reverse complement strand
CATCTGTTCGACGTGAACGTTGGGAACCCGCCGACCTTGGAAGAAAGACACTTGGCGGATTTTGGTTTTATGCGGTGTACGTAGGCATTCATTACGCCGTGTGCACGGCACACAATCCTGCTGCGCGCCGGTGAACTTCATCGCGACATACCCGTTGATCGTGCAGTTCGCGCCGTTGCGATAGAGACGCTTGCCCGCTGGACAGACGCAGTGGCTGTGATCTGCCGCGCGCGTGAACTGGGCGGATGTGAAGCACTTCGTTTTCTTCGGTGCTTGGGTTTTGTTCCACAGCGGGTCGGGTTTTGCTTTGTGACGGCCTTGATCGGCATAACGTGCATCGCGCTTGCGGTAGCCGGTGTCTGGAATACAGGCGTCGATCTGGTGTTCGGCCAACGCGGTGACGTTGGCGTGCGAGTGATAGCCCGCGTCGGCGGCGATGACGGTCGTCGCGTTGCGATAGGTATCGATCGCCGTGACCACCGGCAGCAGCAGCTCTTGCTCCGACCCGGTGCCGTGCGCTTGCGCCTCAATGATGATTTGGTTTTTTTCATCCACCGCCGCAACACCGGTATAGCCTTGGATGACGCCTTTGCCGGTGGCCATCTTGGCGGATTCATTGTCCGTGCGATTGGATAAGCGCACTTTGCCTTTGGCGCCTTTAAGGTCGGTTTTGTTTTTCGCTAACCAGGTGCGCAACTGCTGCGCTTCAGTGTGCAGCCGGGCGAGTTTTTTGGCTTCACGCGCCGCCACAGCGGCATCGCGGGGCGCGGTGTCCGCTTGGCAATGCTGGTCCACGATCTTCTTTGCGGCGACTTCCATCTTGCCAAGCTGACGTTGGTAGTCTTTGCGCGTGCCGGACTTGGCTTTGCTGGCGTTGGACGGCAGCTTGACGCCGTCGATGGCGAACATCTCGCGTCCGATCAGGCCTTGCCGGTCGCAGATCACTAACACCTGCGCGAACAGCGCCGCCACCGTGTCACCCATGCCCGAGATGAACGCCGCCAGTGTCGTGAAGTGCGGTTGGCTGTCCCCCGACACCGCGATAAACAGCATGTTCTCGCGGCACGCCGCTTCGATTTTGCGGCTACTGATGATGCCACGGCTGTAAGACAACAACACAATCTTCAGCAGCGCCGCCGGATCGAAGGCAGGCGCACCGTGGTCGTCGTTCTGGTAGCGGGCGTGGAACGGACCAAGATCTAACTCGTGATCAACCAAATGACACCGCGCGTGTTCGAAACTGCCAGGAAGCACTTGCCGGTCAAAGTCGACCGCCAGCATTTTCAGTCCTTTGTGAACCGGTTTGTAGCGCGCCATGGTGCGTCCCCGTTGTCAGCATCGCATTGTAAGTAATGCATTATGCCTTATGGGGCCATGTATTGACAATACTTTAGGGGTTAATTCTACAGCGTCAACGTTAAGTTGAGGGGTGCGCCGCTTTTGGCGCGTCCCTCTCGAACGCCATGTTAGGCCGCTTCTGTTTCACAGGGAAAGCGAGCCCCAGTAAATGAGGGCGGAACAGCCAAACCAGAAAACCCAATGGCCGAGCAACAGGTAGTCTGTTGCCTTTCGCTTCAGGGTAAAAAGCTGCACGAGCCACGAGCAGCCCCACAAAAAATAGAACGCAGCAAGCGCGAAACCCATCAGTTGCTTTTGTACGAAAACGTCAGTGAAGGCAAGGAAGAACAGTAGGGCGGACAGAGCCAGAAGGTCAACCGTGACCAATTGGAATGCACACATTGACTGAACCCAATTACGCTCAAGCGTTTCAAAGTTCGCCAACTTCTCTTTGTCAGTCAGTTTGGCGGGCTCAACACTGAGTGATTGGCGAATGCCCCCAAAGATGTGAGCGAAGAGAGCGAGAACGGTTAGTCCTCCGACAATAGCAAGCTGATAGTTCACTCGTTTATCTCCTTGTGAAGGCCTAACGTTATTTAGACGGCACCGTATTTCGTGCCAAGAGCCGCCTAAAACAGCAGCGTGTTTTTAACCTATTAAATTTATTACGAAGACTTCGCGCCCGTTAATTTAGTCAGGCCTAAAAATTCGCGGACGGGAACGGGCGGCGTTACTCCGGCATCCACAACGGCGAAGCAAAGTATAGTTGATGAATTTTCGCTCGCTCATTCACTCCCACAACCCCTCAAACCGCTTCACCGCCGTGCGCGTGTAACGCGCCGTATGGCGTAGATCGCGGTGCCCCAGGTAATCCTGTATCAGTCGCGCATCGGCGCCTTTGTCGGCGAGGGCATAGCCGCAGGAATGACGTAGCATGTGCGGGTGCACGTGCTTGAGTCCCGCGCGTTGCCTGATCACGGTGACGAGGTAGTAAAGCCCCTGACGCGTGAACGGCGTGCCGCGCTCGCTGACGAACAACCACGGCAACCGATCAGTGCGCGACTGCAAATAGGTCTTCAACGCGCGCAGCGCATTGCTGGTAATCGGTTGATCAGTTGACAACGAGCCCTTCAAGCGTCGCACCCACAGGCGCGCGCGACGGCTGTCGAAGTCGTCGCGCTTGGTGCGGCATAGCTCGGATGCGCGGTAACCGTGTTGGAGCATGAGCAGAAGGTAAAGAGTTGTCGTGCTACGACTTTTGCTTGATTTGGAGAATGCATGGGCAATTTCGCAGCTCTCAAGCAAGCGCCGACGTGCCACGAACTTTGCATACGAAACGAGTTTTCCGCCCCTTGATGAAAAAAATTGAAAAAGGGAGGGGCCAGTTCGCGCCCGCGCATGCAGCGCACACCAGCTCAGCTTCTCTTGTAGCCCGCCTCGCGCTGGCTGCGCAGCGCAAGAACGAAAACGGTGTCGATCTCCCCCACGTAGCGGTACAGCGCCACATAGCCACAGGAGCGCAGCCCGATAATCAATTCCCGAGAGTCGCCCATTGCGGGGCGCCCGATGAGGGGGTTGGTTTCCAGCACATTGACCGCCTGGATGATCTCGCGGATGCGCGCGGCACTATTCTCGACATCATGCGAAGCAAGGTGGTCCAGAATGCGCTCGATGTCGTCGCCAACCTCGGGCGCGAGTTCGACCCGCGCCATAACTTAACGCGCCAGTTTTTTGGGGGCCGGTCGGCGCGGCTTCTTGCCCGCCAGCCGGTTCTCCAGGTAAGCGCGCATCGCGGTCCAAGGAATCGCCTCGCCGCTGGCAACGATCCCGGCATAGCGCTGCTCGGCGGCGGCGTGAAAGTCGCTGCGCTGCTCCGCTTCGTCGGCTTTTTCGGCAATCGCTTCCAAAATGAAATTGTGCGCCGTAGTGCCCGCCCGCTTGGCCGCAGCGGCAACACGGGCTTTGAGTTTATCGGGAAGACGAATGGTGGTGGTAGACATGACAGCACTCCGCACAATGGTTAATTTAACGTAGCACCTATGTGCTACATGAGCAAGGGTGAGGGTTGAGCTGGGGCGTGAAAAACCGACTATTCTTAGCCGCACCGTGTGAGCAGCGCGAGTACGCGTTGTACGATGCGTTCGAGCAGGCGCACAAGTTCTGCGGTCGTCGGTGGCGCGATGGGGTGAAACACAGGTTGACCGTGTTCGATGCGGTGCACGCCGTCGAGCACCAGGCTGTGAAAGTGAACGTGGTAAAACGATCCTGTTGCTACTGTGCGGGGCGATAAACCCACGCAGCCCCGTGACATCAAACGCGCCACCGTGTTGGCGCAGGAGTTATCGCCATGAAAACGAAAGTACGCATCACCGACTTTGACCCCGCCACCTACCTCGATAGCGACAAGGTGATCGCGGAATACCTTACCGCAGTTTTGGAGGAAGACGATCCTGACCTGCTGTTGAGCGCGTTGGCCAACGTTGCAAAAGCACGCGGCATGACGCAAATCGCCAAGGACACGGGCTTGGGGCCAATGTCAGTAAGTTAAGGGCGAGCGCGTGTGTTTAAACTCCCCTCCTCATTTTCGAGGAGGGGTGGACGCGCAGCGGACAGGGTGGTTGCCGGACGATTCCTTCTACACCGACCATAACCACCCCGCCCTATGGGCACCCCTCCTTGAAAATAAGGAGGGGAGATAACCTGCGCTGCACGGACATGATTAGTCCTTAACTTACTGGCATTGGGCTTGGGGCGCTAAAGTTTGTACAAGGCGCTCGCTCCGGGAGCAAAGCCACGCTTCGACACAATTCTAAAAATCTTGCGTAGCCTCAAGGTGAATCTCGCAGCAATACCCGTCGCTCCGACTGCGAAAAAACGCCGCACGCGCGCAGCGTGCAGGTGTGGCAAGACGGGTATCACGCACAACGGGGCAGCAAACAATGTCCGATGTGTTTTACCGGCGTGTTATGCGACGGCGTGCGCAAGCAGACGGTGAACTATCGTGGGCAGTTTTATAGACATTCGGCGCGGCGTGCCTTCTGCAATCACTGCGACGACAGCATTGCGGCGCATGATCCACGCGAAGAAAAAGCATGGGCCGCATTTCGTGATCGTGTGGACGCGGAAGACGCGAAAAATCTGGCCAACGTACGTCGCAAGCTGAAGCTCACACAGAAAGAAGCGGCGGAGATTACCGGCGGCGGACCGAACGCGTTCTCGCGTCATGAACGCGGCGCAGCAAAGCCATTGGCAGCGGTGATTAATCTGTTCAGGCTATTTTAAAAGCACCCGGAGCTGCTCGATGAATTGAAGAGCGCGCGGCAGGGGAAACTGTCAACATGTGGTCTGCACCGCGAGAAGCGGACATCCGCAGCAGATGTCCGTAGATCTGCAAACACATGAGCCGGACATTTTTTTACTGACGGGTTGAACGGCTGCGTTCGCGTGAACATTGGAAGCACAATTCATCACGAACTGGCGCTTTCGGCCAACTGCGAACCTACAGATTCTGGAGCGAAGCGTTCTACGAAATCTCAAGGCCTGTCGTTCCGAAGCACTGCTCTGTTGTGGTGAAATGCAATAATGCGAGCCTGCCCCCAGTCCTCTGTGACCCCAGTCCTCTGACCCCAGTCCCAGTCTTTGGCGCCGAAACTTACAGGAAAGATAAATGAAAAAGTCGATTCTCGAAATGTATGCCCTTACCGTATGCTTTATGACGGTAATTTGCTTTGTTGTCGCCCTGGGCATCGGACTTTACAGCCTTGTCCAAATCTCCAACCCTTCATTTACATTGGACTCATGGCAATACAACCAGCATCAAACCAATGACTCGTTCTGGAATACCGGCTCAACGTATCCCATGCCCATGGGTATGGGTGGCGAAGAGAAGAAAAAGGAACGCCCACCTGAATCCGAACTTACGAAGCAGCGTCTTGAAAGTTACGACCGTGTAGTGAAAGTGGAACAGCGTGGCGGGCTGCAAAATTTGGTTAAAGTCATGATCGTAATTATTATTAATATTGCTGTTTTCTATGCCCATTGGCGCATTGGAAAACGTGCACGCAGTGAAACAAATACCTAACATTGCATTCGAGAGGGACGCGCCAAAAGCGACGCGCCCCTAAATTTTAACGTTCGGCGCTGTAGCATTAAATTAACAAAATAAGTGCTGAAGAAAATCGACTTCACAGAATGGCTCGGGATCGACGACCTCAGTATCGAGAGGGGTTTTGTTACACCACGTTTTCACCCCTCAACCCATTCCGGGTAGTTTTTCTACAGCCTCGTTAGGCGGTATTCATGCCCATAGAGTTTCGTGCAAGGTTAGATGGCACAGAAACATACAGGTACTACCACGTGCCAATCGTTTCCTATTACTTGCGTAGTGCTCGACAGTATGCGGTTCTTGCAGAATCCGAGCAGGAGCAAGAACTGCGGCTTTTGGCAAGCATCAGTGCAATTGTCTATTCGGCAATGGCAATCGAGGCATTCATCAATGAACGCGCTGAAGACGAACTACCTGACTCCGAAAGAGAAGACTTCGATCAGTGCCGAAAAAAGTATAAGCGGAAGAAGGGGATTCCGTCCGTACCGTTTAAGTTTAATGCACTCGTATCCCTCAAATTTGGAGTAAGCGTTCCTGAAGAAATTGGTGAAGGGCTGGTGCGACTTGTAGAAAGAAGAAACACACTGGTTCACTACAAGCGGAATGAAACCGCCGGGAAACTACATTTGCCGGGGCCAAGAATGGGAGAAAACACAAACGGCGGAATCAGTATTCTTTGGAGTCTTGTGGAAGAGCCAGTTGATGTTGATCCGCCGTTTATTCAAATGATTGGCCCGGAGTCGGCAGCTGAATCACACAATGCGTCCCTCGCCGCTATTCGTTTCTGGTTGCAGCGGTGCGGTTCCGAAGACCAACTCGCAGGATACGAAGAAATACCGTCTAACCATTCGCAGCAGGCGCGACGGCCCTGACGAGCTGCGGCCGCTCGAACTTTAGGGTGCATAGGAGATTCACATGACTCGCGCATCTCAAGACTTGCAGAAGGTCGGCGACGTCCTTCTCGAATTCTTTAAGACGAAGCGCGTCCGCGACTCGCTCGGGCTCTTCATGAACCTTGGCGTTTCGGGCTGGGAGAAGTGGTGGCAGACTGAACTGGCTGTCTATTTGGCTGGAGCCGACAACATAGCAGAGTGGGACATGGAGCACCCCTTTGATACCGATCGCAGAACTGCCATAGCGCAGAGTCGGATGGCCTTAGACATCGGGTTTCGCCTAAAGCGACACGCGACAGACTCGTGGTATTTCATAGAACTAAAACAGCATGACGACTACCAACGTTGCTTGCAACGAATGGGGAAAGATATCGAGAAAGTTCTGTCGGCCCGGAAGCGATCCTTTGACGGACTCCAGGTCAGATATATTGCTTGCGCCGGACTCTTCGCAGACCAAGGAAATTCCACCGACGAAATTATTGAATACGCCGAGACTCTCATGGAGGCGCTGGGCGCCGAAAGCGGCGGAGTCATCCTTGAAGAGATTGGTAAGCACCATTCCCTGATAGTCATATGACGCAACAAATGCGCCCTAACTCAAACGTTACCCGCGATGAAAATCCTGGCCCTGTCCGGTAGCCTGCGCGCAGCATCAATCAATACCGCGCTGCTACGCGCGGTTGCGCGTTTGGCACCGGCGGATATTTCTGTCGAACTGTTTCGCGATCTTGGTAATCTGCCGCTGTTCAATCCGGATATTGAAGCCACCGATCCACCGGTCGTTGCCCGCTTGCGTGCGCAACTGGTCGCGGCCGACGCGGTGCTGATTGCAAGCCCGGAATACGCGCATGGCGTCACCGGCGTGATGAAGAACGCTCTCGACTGGATGGTGGGCTGTGAAGCGTTCGTGAACAAACCGGTCGCGCTACTCAACGCATCGCCACGCGCGGTGCACGCACCGGCGGCGCTCAAGGAAATTATTTCGGTCATGTCGGCACTGATCGTCGAGGACGCCTCGATTGATGTTCCAATATTGGAGTCACGTCTTGATGAAAACGGCATCGTTGCCGATCCGGTGATTTCCAGCGCGCTGCGCGCGGCGCTGCAAGCGCTGTGTGCGGCGGTTGTTCGGCTCAAGCCGGAAGGCGCCAGGTTATGAAATCAAACGCCCCAGCAACATCAGGAGAAAACATGAATCGTTTCTTTGGCGCAGTTGTAGTGAACGTCGCACTGGCGTGCATGGTATCGGCCACGGCCGCAGACAACCAGAAATACCCGGACGTGGTGGACGTTAAGGTGCAAGCGCGTGGCGAGAACCGCTTCGATTTCGACGTCACCGTGTCGTCGCCCTACGACACACCGCAGCGCTACGCCGACGCTTTCCGCGTTAAGAATCCTGATGGGCCGTCCTACGGCGAGCGCATACTCGAGCACGATCATGAGCACGAGCAACCGTTCACCCGCGACCTGTACGGTGTGTTGATACCCAGCGGGGTTCGCAGCGTGCTCGTCCAGGCTCGCGATCAGAAGTACGGATACGGCGGCAAGGGCTTGGAAGTCGTGTTGCCGGGACAGTGAACAGGCGATGCGCACGCAAAAGATAAAATGACCAAGCTCAGTGACAGTTACAACTATCGCGCGATCTCGGTAGCGCTCACGACCTCCGGCCAACCGACCGAAGCGCAGTTGCGCGCAGCGGCCAACGAGGGGTACGAGGTCGTCATCAACCTCGCGCTGCATGATGATCCGCGCTACTCGCTCGCCGATGAACAAGGTTTCGTGGAAAGCTGGGGAATGGTGTATGTCCATATCCCGGTCCAGTTCGATGCCCCGCAGGAGCACGATCTATTGGCATTTTTTCAAGCCATGGAAACGTACAACGACAAAAAAATTCACCTTCATTGCGCCGCGAACATGCGCGTCACCGCGTTTCTTGGCCTTTATCGAATGATCAGGTTAGGGCAGTCGGAAGCTGATGCCTTTGAACTAATGCGAGACGTCTGGGACCCCGATGAGGTGTGGGCGTCGTTCATTGCGAACATGATCGAAAATATGTCCGCCACGCCACGAACGACATAGGACCAACAGATGACGCCAGAAAGCGCAGGTTTATCGAATAATATGCAGCGGCAAGCACGCCGTTCTGGCCAAACGTGCGGTTACGTTTTTGGAGGCGTATATTGACATTTAAAATTAGCCAGTGGTTTGCAGTCCCGATATCGTGATTCGCACTCGCATCCGCATCCGCAAAAAATGACAACAACCCTGGTCATCGGTCTCGCCTTAATCGGTCTCCTCGTCCTGGTTTCTGTCGTGTGGCGATTTGCGTCGCGGCGTCGATCACTGCCCTGCCCCGTGTGGTTGAGTTGGCTGGTTGAATTGGATAACCCCTTCACGCAGACCAACCGGGCGGCGGTCATTGTCCGGCACTTGGAACTGCTGCCGGGCATGGCGGTGCTGGATGTCGGCTGCGGTCCGGGGCGGCTGACCATTCCGCTTGCCCAGCAAGTCGGCCAGCGCGGCGAAGTGGTGGCGCTGGATATCCAGGCGGGGATGCTTATGCGCGCCCAGGAAAAAGCGCAGGCAGCGCACTTGACCAACATTCGTTTTCTTCAGGCTGGCGTGGGCACGGGCAAACTGGAACACGGCCGCTTCGACCGCGCCGTGCTGGTGACGGTATTGGGCGAGATTCCCGATCAAGAAGCAGCGCTGCGAGAAATCTTTGCGGCACTCAAGCCCGGTGGAATTCTCTGCGTGACCGAAATCATTTTCGATCCGCATTGTCAGAGCCGTGGCACAGTTGTGCGGCTGGCGCGCGCGGTTGGATTCCGGGAGAAGCGGTGTTTCGGGAATCGCATCGCGTTTACACTGCATCTGGAGAAGCCGTCCAGCGATTAGAGTTTTTCGCTTGTCGTGTTAGCCGAGCGTTTCTTACCCACCGTGATCCGCGCAAATCTAGAGTTTAGTGCCGACAACGCTCACACTGGAGAAAATAATAATGCGTGCAGTTCGCTACCCATTTATCGCTGCAATGCTGTTTGCCTGCGGCGCCTTCGCAACATTGCAAACAAATTCCGCAAGCGCTAAAGAAGAAACGCGTGCCGCGCGCGCGGCGCTGACTGTCAACACCGTGAAGCCGACGCGCGACAATTGGCCGCTCACGATCCCCGCGACCGGCAGCCTTGCCGCCTGGCAGGAAGCCGTGATCGCGGCCGAAACCGGCGGGTTACGCATCACGGAATTATTTGTCGACGTCGGCAGCACAGTGCGTCGGGGTCAGAAGTTAGCGCAGCTCGCGCAGGAGTTGGTGCAGGCGGATCTGGAGCAACAACAGGCGCGTGTGGTCCAGGCGAAAGCGGAGCTCGCCGAGGCACGAGCAAATGCGGATCGGGCGCGCGGTGTCATCGGCAGCAATGCCATGTCCGAACAGCAAATCAACCAATATATTATTGGTCAAGACAAGGCACAGGCGAATCTGGTTGCCGCCGAGGCACAGTTAAAAAATCCGCAGATTCGCTTAAGCCAGACCACCATCGTGGCGGTTGACGACGGCGTGATCTCGACGCGCAGTGCGACACTGGGCGCGGTGGTGCAGGTAGGCACAGAACTATTTCGTATGGTGCGGCAAAACCGGATTGAATGGCGCGCCGAGGTGATGGCTGATCAAGTCGGCAACATCAAGAGTGGACAGAAAGCCCGCTTGCAACTGAGCAACGGTGAATCCATGGTCGGTGCGGTGCGCATCGCGGCGCCGACGTTTGATGTCAACTCGCGCAAAACGCTGGTCTATGTCGACCTGCCCGCATCGAAATCGGTGCATCCCGGCATGTTTGCCAGCGGCGAAATTCTGGTCGGCGTCGCTTCGACCCTCACCCTGCCGCAAACTGCTGTGGTGTTGCGCGACGGCTTCAGCTACGTGTTCGAAATCGGCGATGCGCAGCACGTGATCCGGCGAAAAGTCACGACCGGGCGCCGTGTGGAGGATCGCGTTGAAATCGTCGACGGGCTCGCCGAGCAGGCCGTCGTGGTCGCCACCGGCGGCGCCTTTCTCAACGACGGCGATAGCGTGCGCATCGACGCACCCGCCGCCAACATTACGAGCCCGACCAAATGAATGTTTCCGCGTGGTCGATTCGCAATCCGGTGCCTGCCATTCTGTTGTTCGTGTTGCTGACCTTTCTTGGCATCAGCGGCTTTCGCGCGCTGGGTATCCAGAATTTTCCCGACATCGAACTGCCGGTGGTGGTGGTCTCCGCTGTGCTTGAAGGCGCCGCCCCGGCACAGTTGGAAACCGAGGTGGCGCGCAAAATCGAAGACAAACTTGCCACGCTTGGCGGCGTGGAACACATTCGCAGCAAATTGACCGATGGCTCGGCGCGCATCGCGGTCGAGTTCAATATCGACCAGAACGTCGAAACCGCATTGGCGGACGTGCGCAACGCGGTGGATAGCGTACGCGCCGAGTTACCCGCCGACATGAACGATCCCATCGTTTCCAAGGTCACGACTTCGGGTAACCCGATCGTGACATTTAGCGCGCAATCCGAGCGCCTGGATGAAGAAGCGTTGTCGTGGTTCGTGGACAACGAAGTGACCAAGGCGTTGCTCGCGGTCAACGGTGTCGGTGCCGTGGCGCGCATCGGCGGCGTAAATCGTGAAATAAACGTGGCTCTGGACCCGGCCAAAATGGCGGCGCTGGGCGTCACGGCCACGGATATTTCGGCACGACTCAAACAGGTGCAGCAGGAAGCCTCCGGCGGGCGCGGCGACATCGGCGGCGGCATTCAGGCGGTGCGCACGCTCGCGACGGTCGGCAGCACCCAACAGATTGACGCGCTGACCATTCCGCTGACGGACGGCCGCAGCATCCGGCTGAGCGATGTCGGCCAGGTGCGCGACACGGTCGCAGAACGCAGCACGTTCACCCTGTTGGACGGCAAGCCGCTGGTGGCCTTCAACGTGACCCGCCTCAAAGGCGTGAGCGAAGTGGCGGTGGCCGACGCAGTGCGCAAAGCGGTCGACCAGCTCGCCGCGCAATACCCGCTGGTGAAACTTGCCGAGGCTTACAACACCGTCGACGCGGTGCAGGACAACTACCGGGGATCGATGGAGTTGTTGTACGAAGGCGCTGTTCTTGCCATTTTGGTCGTCTGGCTGTTTCTGCGCGACTGGCGCGCGACGCTGGTGTCGGCCACCGCCCTGCCGCTGTCGATCATTCCCGCCTTCGCGGTGATGTATTATTTGAATTTCAGCCTGAACGTCCTCACTTTGCTGGCACTGGCGCTGGTGGTCGGCATCCTGGTCGATGACGCAATTGTCGAGATCGAGAACATCGTGCGGCATCTACGCATGGGCAAGACCCCGTTGCAAGCGTCAATGGAAGCGGCCGACGAAATCGGCCTGGCGGTCATCGCCACCACCATGACCCTGGTCGCGGTATTCCTGCCGACCGCGTTTATGGGCGGCATACCGGGCAAGTTCTTCAAGCAGTTCGGTATCACGGCTGCGGTGGCGGTGCTCACCTCGCTGCTAGTCGCGCGCATGCTCACGCCGATGATGGCGGCGTATTTTCTCAAGCCGCATGCTCAGGCCAAAAGCGAAGGCGCGCTCAAACTGCGTTACCTCGCCGCGATGCAGTGGTGTCTGCAGCACCGTAAAACGACGATGCTCGCCGCGCTGCTGTTTTTCGTCGGCTCGCTGGCGTTGATACCGCTACTGCCCAAGGGTTTTCTGCCAGCGGCGGACCGCAACCAGACCGCGATAAAAATCGAATTGCCGCCCGGCAGCACACTGGCGGAAACCACTATTGCGGCCGAACGCGCCCGCGAACTGGTGATGCCGGTCGCCGATATTACGCATATTTTTACCGCTGTCGGCATAACGACAGGCTCCGGCCCCTTTGGCGAAGGCGCGGGCAGCGAGGTGCGCAAGGCGACACTGACGTTGGTGCTTAAACATTGCAGCGAGCGTCCGCGCAAACAGGCACAGATTGAAAACGAATTGCGCGAACGCCTGCAAGCCCTGCCCGGCGCGCGCGTCACGGTCGGCATCGGCGACGCGGGCGAGAAATTTCAACTGTTACTGCAAGGTGAGGATGCCCATACGCTGAGTGAGTTCAGCCTCGCGGCGGAGCGCGACGTGCGCACGCTGCCAAACCTGGGCAACATTTCTTCCAGCGCCAGCCTGCAACGCCCTGAGATTCATGTCACGCCTGACTTCGCGCGCGCCGCCGATTTGGGCGTCACGGCGGCGGCCCTGGCCAACGCCATTCGCGTCGGCACCGCCGGCGATTTTGAAGTGCAGTTGCCCAAACTCAACCTGCCGCAGCGGCAGATTCCGATCCGCGTGCGTCTGGATCAAAACGTCCGGCAAGATATCGAGGCGATACGGCAATTGCGGGTGCCCGCGCACGGCGGACAAGTTCCACTCAGTGCCGTGGCCGACATCGCAATAGCCAGCGGACCAAGCCAGATTGACCGGCTGGATCGCAAGCGCAATGTGACCATCGACATCGAACTGGCTGGACGTCAACTCGGTGAGGTGCAGGGTCTTGTCAACAAACTGCCGTCGCTGCAACAGCTACCGCCTGGCATCAGCCAGCCGCCATCGGGAGAAGCCGAACGCATGAAAGAATTGTTTGGCGGTTTCGGCTCCGCGATGCTGATCGGCGTTTTATGTATCTACCTGGTGCTGGTGTTGCTGTTCCACGATTTCCTGCAACCGGTGACGATACTCGCGGCGTTGCCTTTGTCGGTGGGCGGTGCGCTGATGGGCCTGCTGCTGTCGCACAGCGCCTTCTCGATGCCCGCGTTGATCGGGCTGTTAATGCTGATGGGCATCGTCAGCAAAAACTCGATCCTGCTGGTTGAATACACCGTCATGGCACGCCGCGAACACGGCATGGCGCGCTTTGATGCGCTGGTGGATGCCTGTCGCAAACGCGCCCAACCCATCATCATGACCACCATCGCGATGGGCGCGGGCATGCTGCCGGTGGCGATGGGCATCGGCGCCGAACCCAGCTTTCGCTCGCCGATGGCGATTGCGGTGATCGGTGGGTTGCTAACCTCGACATTTCTTTCGCTGCTGGTTATTCCGGTGGTATTCAGCTACGTCGATGATCTGCTGCAACTGTTGAAGCGAGCCGGTGGCGTGCTGCGCCGTGCCAACCAAGGGATAACACCGCCGCCCACCGTTGCTCTGAAAACACCTGACGCCTGATGACCGACGACTGCATGATCGACAACGTAGCGTGCGCCAAGCGCCCCCCCCAAAATACCACCCACCCACGGGCTGGGCCAGGGGCCCCCCACCGGTTAGGGGA
>JANMQQ010000193.1:0-13899 GCA_031370545.1 Gammaproteobacteria bacterium | reverse complement strand
AACCCCCGCCGCCGCGTCCACCCATCCACGGCATGCCGCCGCCGCGACCCGACAACGCGACGAACACGAAAATCCCGATCCCGGCTAACACGCTCATCAACACGGCACCGCTGGTAAACCAAACCACCGCCGCTGCGACGGCACCGACGAGCGTGCCCGCGAATACACGCGACAAAAACATGGCGAGGAATTGCCCTGCAATCACCCCTAAGATCAACAGCGCGGGGATGGGCATTTGCGGTGCGCGGATGCTCGGCGTGGCAACCGGTGCAGGGAGTTCTTCACCGGCAAAAACCGCGACGATGGCTTGCGCCCCGGCGATGGTGCCGCCTTCATAGTCGCCGAGTTTGAAACGGGGCAGGATTTGACCTTGAATAATATGACTGGACAGCGCGTCGGTCAGTTGACCTTCGAGTCCATAACCGACTTCGATGCGCACCTCGCGTTCGTTGGGCGCGACAATCAACAACACGCCATTGTTCTGACCTTTTTGACCGATGCCCCAAAAGCGGCCCAGCTGGTAGCCGAAGTCTTCAACCGGGTAGCCTTGCAAGGATTTCACGGTGACTACGACCAGCTGATTGGAGGTGGTGCGCTCGTATTGTTCGGACAACTGTGTGAGCTGTGCGCGGGCGGATGTTGACAGTAATCCGGCGTCGTCCACCACACGTCCGGTGAGTGCAGGGAAGTCGGGGGCCGCGTGGGCAATGCCAATCATCGACCACAGCAATATGAACAACGCCCCTAACATTTTGCCAGCGTAGCGCTGCGCAATGAATGGAACTAAAAAATTGCGAAGCACCTGCCGCCTCGACAACACACGCTCCTTCCGCCTGCAAGGGGGAAGCAGGCGACCGCCATGGATGGCGGAAGGTAGAGCAACGCAGGAGCAGTTGCCGGGATGGGGGTGTTCGTATGCATCGTACCGATCAACCCACCCCCATCCTGACCTTCCCCCTTGCAGGGGGAAGGAATGCTCTGTTTGAGCGATCAGGTGTTGACCGAAATGTAAGTTCCAACCCGAATCAAGCACGACTCTGGCGACCACGTCAGAACTTCACCTTCGGCACTTCCTGCACCGCCTCGGGCGCGCTGAAGTTTTGTTTGGGTTGCATCTCTGAGTACAAAATTCCTTTCCAGATCCGCCCCGGGAAGGTGCGAATTTCGGTGTTGTAGCGCTGCACGGACTCAATGTAATCCTTGCGCGCGACGGCGATGCGATTCTCGGTGCCTTCGAGCTGTGACTGCAAGGTCAGAAAGTTTTGATTGGATTTCAGCTCGGGATATTTTTCCACCACCACCAGTAACCGTGACAGCGATGAGCTGAGTTGATTCTGGTTTTGCTGAAATTGCTGGAACGCCTGCGGATTAGTCAGAATGTCTTTCGGGATTTGCATACTGCCGACTTTGGAGCGCGCTTCCACCACCGCAGTCAGCACGTCCTGCTCCTGCTTGGCGAAGCCTTTAACGGTCTCGACCAAATTTGGGACCAGATCGGCGCGACGTTGATATTGATTCAACACCTGGCTCCACGCCGCCGTGGACGCTTCGTCATAGGAGGGAATATTGTTGATGCCGCAACCGCTGGTCAGCAGCGCCAATACTGCAATACCAGTGACAAACCATCCTCGAAACATGCGCATAGCTTCCGTCCTGTGTGGTGCAAAAGAGCGCTTAACATAGCACAGGAAAATCGCCGCGACGATGCGCTGACCCACGCAGGTTTAACCGTCCAAATCACCGGCTTTGCGTCGCTTGAGCTTCAGCGTGCCACGTTCGCGCTTGGCGTCATGACGCCGCTGCTTGGAGGCTTTGGTGGGTTTGGTTTTAACGCGCGGTTTGGGTTTTTCAGCGGCCTGCCGCAGCACTTCGAGCAAGCGCTCAACCGCGTCGGCGCGATTGCGCTCCTGGGTGCGGTGACGGCGCGCGTCGATGATCAGCACACCGTCGGCGGTCAGACGTTTCCCGGCGAAGGTCGGCAGACGATGTTGCACGTCGGCAGGCAACACCGTGGTGTCGTAACGCAACTGAACGGCGGTGGCGACCTTGTTGACATTTTGCCCGCCTGGACCCGACGCGCGAATAAAATTAAATTCGAACGCAGTATCGTCGACGTCCACGCCCGCCGCCAGAGTGATCAACGCCATGTCACGACCCCATACTTAGTTCGGCGCATCAAGTTTGTTAGCGTGACGGAAAGTGCGTACTTCTTCATTCCAACGGCTTTGGATAAATGACAACACCGCAGCAATCTGCGCATCGTCCAAAATTTTGCTAAACGCGGGCATGTCGCTGACATAGCCCTCCGGCGCATTCGGCGGCACCAGGCCGAACTTGACAATTTCCACCACGGTCGCCGTTGGGTGATGCCAGGTGTGGCCGCTGCCATCGTGCGGCGGTGCGGGCAAGCGGCCGTCGGGTTTGCGAATTCGCCAGTCGGGTTGACCTTCGAGATTCGCGCCGTGACAGCGCGCGCAGTGGCTTTGATACAGCGGCTGACCTTGCTGCACCAAAGCGGTGTTGTTAGGGTCAACACCCACCGCCGCCGGGCGCGGTGCGCAAGCGCTTAGCGATACAACTGCACTACATGCCAGCCAGATATTCCGCAACGGCGTCCAGCTCCTCTTTGTTCAGTTGGTTGCCCAGCCCCGCCATCACGCCGGAGGGGTCGGTATTGCGCTTGAGAGTTTTAAAATCGTTAAACTGTTTCAAGATGTAGGTTTTGTTTTGCCCGCCGATCACCGGAAATAACGCCATCCCTTGTGAACTGCCCTTACCATTTGGACCGTGGCATTGGGCGCATGACCCGACACCGCGCGCAGGAATGCCAGTTTCGTAAATTGTTCTGCCGCGCTCCACCTGCGCGTTCTTGCCCAGCGTGCCGCGCATGGTCGGCTGGGCGGCGAAAAAGACCGCGATGTCGCGTACGTCCTGAGCAACCGCCAGTGAGTGGGCGATCGGGCTCATGCGCGGGTCGCTGCGATTTTCCATTTGAAAATCGTAAATCTGTTTAAGGATGTAGGCGGCATGTTGACCGGCCAAACTGGGCACGGTCGGGTCAGTGCTTTTGCCGTTCACCCCATGACAACTCTGGCACAGCTCCGATTTTACTTTCCCAGCGGCAGCATGGCCTTCCGCTGCAAATGCCTCGGGGCAAGCATCTACACATAACATGATTACCCAAACACGCAACCAACCACGCATACCTACCTCCATCAATGTCGACCACCATGCGCTCATGCACATGCTTTTCAAGTAAGATGGCGACCCGCAGCACCAACGGAATCACCATCATGTTTCGCCCCGCCCACTTTGAACTTGCCTGCGAGTTGCTGCGCCTCATTTTGACGGGCCGCACTCCGGCCGACAAGCGCATGGAACACTATTTTCGCGCCCATCGCGAACTGGGCAGCCATGACCGGGGTTACGTCGCCGAAACCGTCTACGGCTGTTTGCGCAATAAACGCGTGTTGCAAGCTTTATGCGGCGACAGCAACGTTAGCGCGGAAGAATTAACAGCCGCTTACCTGCGCATGTATGGCGACATGACGGCTGAAACGGTGCTGCGGCTCGACCGGCATGATCGCGTGCGCAGCTTGATGCACCTCCTCGAAACAGCAAACATCGCCGCGCTGCCAGTCGCGGTGCGCGCGAACCTGCCAGACTGGCTGTGGGAAAGTCTGGTACAGCAATTGGGCGAGCCCGAGGCGCTGCAACTTGCTGAAGCATTAAATCGCCCCGCGCTGGTGGATTTACGCGCCAACACGCTCAAGACGACGCGCGCGCAATTGCAAGACGAGTTGGCCGCTGAAGATTATGCGGCAGAAACCACCCCGTACGCGCCACAGGGTTTACGCCGTGCGGATCGCAAACCATTATTCTCCACGCCTGCATTTCAAAGCGGCCGGTTTGAAGTCCAAGACGAAGGGAGCCAGTTGTTGTCTCTGCTGCTAGAACCGCAACCCAAGGAACGGGTCGTGGATTTCTGTGCAGGCGGCGGCGGCAAAACCCTGCACTTGGGTAACCTGATGAATAACAGCGGCGCGCTGTACGCGTTCGACGTGCACGAGCACCGCCTGGAACGCCTCAAACCGCGTGTGCGCCGTGCCGGTTTGAGCAACGTGCGCGCGCAACTGATCAAGACCGAACGTGACCCGCAGATCAAACGCCTGCGCGGCACCATCAATCGCGTGCTGGTCGACGCCCCCTGCTCCGGCACCGGCACACTGCGACGCAACCCCGACACCAAGTGGCGCGAGCTTGACTTGCCTGCGCTGGTCACACAGCAACGCGACATTCTCGCCGCCGCTGCAACCTTGGTGAAACCCGGTGGCCGTTTGGTCTATGCAACATGCAGCCTGCTACGCGCCGAGAACGAAGACATCGTGGATGATTTTTTGCTTCAGCACGACGATTTCACCCGCGTGCCGGTGAATGACATTTTAACGCGCTTGCAGATTCCGCTGAGCATGCCGGGTTTGGACTTGCGCTTATTCCCTCACACCCATGGCACCGACGGCTTCTACGGCGCGGTGCTGGAGAAAAAGGCAGCTGCGCAATCGTAAACGGCATAACACCTGCTGTGAGTGTCCGCTTTTTGCGGTGCCGCCCGCGCTTCGGCATGCTGTTTTATCGCGCCCCCTTCAACTCTTCCAACAGCTCCGGGTGCTTTTCCAGTAGCCTGAACAGGTTGATCACCGCTGCCAATGGCTTCGCCGTGCCGCGCTCATAACGCGAGAACGCGTTCGGCCCGCCGCCCGTAATCTCCGCCGCTTCTTTCTGCGTGAGCTTCAGCTTGCGACGCACGCTGGCCAGATGTTTCGCGTCTTCCGTGTCCACACGATCACGAAATGCAGCCCATGCTTTTTCTTCGAGTGGATCATGCGCTGCAATACCATCGTCGCAGCGGTTGCAGAAAGCGCCCCGCGCCGAATGTTTGTAAACATGCCCGCGATAGTTCACCGTCTGTTTACGCACGCCGTCGCGTAACACGCCGGTAAAACACATCGGACATTGTTTGCCGTGCCATTTTGAAGCCATCGTCATTGCTCCTTAAACGAAACCACGAAATACTCTTCGTGCTTTTGAAACTTCACATGAAAGCGGTTTGCCGCGCCATTGCGCGTGATACACGTCTTGCCACACCTTCACATTGGCATGCGTGGTCATGCTCTTTTGGAAATCGCCGTGCTTGTAAGCCGCGCACCACGCTCAACGCTTCGCTCAACACCATGCCCGCCAGACGCATCCCCGTTTTTGCCGATTGAGTCATGTTTAACGCTTCCACCGTACCCATCTGCTGCTGAATGTCGGCGAGTCGGTAGTGGGGTTTGCGCTTTTCCATGTTATCGGTAAAATACCCTTAAAGGTTAATCGCGGTCAACTGCCCACGCTGTATCACGGCGCACGGTCGCACGTGCCCTGTGTTCAAATTTAACTTGTAATTGGAGTCTGACCCTAATAATCACTCTCCATATCTCGGCAAGAAACTCATCGCCAAGACCAGCGCGCTCCGTGTGGTAGAGCAAGTTGCTTGGTCCAACGTCGAGCGGATGAGGCGCAGCCGTTATCCGCCCTTTGTAACCCACACCCAAGTGGGCCGCTATTGGTCAAGCCACGCTACTTCAATGCAGGCAGATCATGAACCGTGAACGAAAAGACATGCGGCGATAACCATAAAAGGTAGCGTCCCCTTTGTTCGCCCTTTTCTGATGCTCCATGCGACCACACTTGAATTCGATCATCCGGTGACGGGCGAACGGATCAAAGGATTTATTGCGTGTCCGTTTTAGTTTTGTTCGATATTCCGAACATACGGATTTAAAAACCCAGCCGACTTGTAGTGGTCAACTGCTGTTTCTAGGATCATAGTTGCGTGGTAATCCGTTGAGGGTGATTTGCGGGCGACTATAAATCAACAATCAGGAGAGCATCATGACCCAATACAACTACACCGCGATCATAGAGCGCGAAGAAAGTGGCGGTTACCATGCGTTTTGTCCGGCGCTGCGCGGGTGTCATTCGCAGGGAGAAACGTACGAAGAGACCGTTCAAAACATAACGGAAGCCATCCAGTTATATATTGAAAGCCTGAAAGCCCGCTCAGAACCCGTCCCACAAGAGGACGTCATCATCAAACCGATTCACGTCGCGGCATGAGCCCCTTCCTTCCGCAGATCAAAGCTAAAGACTTGGTCCGCGTCGCAAAGCAGCTTGGTTTTGAGTTAGACCGCCAAAAAGGTAGCCACGCGATCTTCTATCGGCCATCGGATAAAGCGCGTGTCGTCATTCCGATGCATGCCGGTATTGACATCAAACCAAAGACCTTGCACGGCATCATTGATGACATGCGAATCACCCCGGAAAAACTCAAAGAGCTTCTATGAATATGAAAGCGGGGCGAGCTGCTTCTGACTCGCTCTCCGTTCCCAATTCTCGATAATGCAACTATGCAAGCCTGACCCCATTCTGTGACCTTGACCCCATTCTGTGACCTGACCCCATTCCTGTGACCCATTCCTGTGACCCATTCCTTGACCCCATTCCTGACCCCATTCCCCTGACCCCATTCCCATTCCCGGTGTGACCCCATTCCCGGTGACCCCATTCCCGCTGGCCAGATGTTTCGCGTCTTCCGTGTCCACACGATCACGAAATGCAGCCCATGCTTTTTCTTCGCGTGGATCATGCGCTGCAACGCCGTCGTCGCAGTGGTTGCAGAAAGCGCCCCGCGCCGAATGTTTGTAAACATGCCCGCGATAGTTCACCGTCTGTTTACGCACGCCGTCGCGTAACACGCCGGTAAAACACATCGGGCACTGTTTGCCGTGCCATTTTGAAGCCATCGTCATTGCTCCTTAAACGAAACCACGAAATACTCTTCGTGCTTTTGAAACTTCACATAAAGCGGTTTGCCGCGCCATTGCGCGTGATACACGTCTTGCCACACCTTCACAAAATCTGGGCCGAGCCACTGCCCGTGGTGGTCAAAGCGTTGACCGAGAATCAAACGGTCGAGCAGGTCTTTGCGAACTTGCCCGACATTGAAGTGATCCACACGAGCCGCGCGGCGCAAATTCGTAAATGACCGCGACCCTCAGATTGCGCCGCCTCTGGACGATAATAACGTTAGTCGTTATCATTTTACGATGATCAAAAGTTTCGGCGACAAGGAAACACAAAAGATAGCGGGCGGGGAATCTTCTCGACGGTTGCCGAAAGAGGTCCAATATCGGGCAAAAATGCGGCTTGATCGTGTTAACGCTGCAACCTCAATGGACGATCTGCGGTTCCCGCCGTCACATCGGCTGGAATCGCTCAAAGGCGACCGCAAGGGGCAGTGGAGTATTCGCGTTAACGACCAATGGCGAATCTGCTTTACGTGGAAGGATGGCAACGCGTGGAATGTAGAGATTGTTGATTATCATTGAAGAGGTGCTGCGATGACTAAACGTGCGATTCAACCGATTCACCCCGGCGAACATCTGGCCGAATATCTCGGCGAGCTTGCGATCAGCCAATACCGGCTGGCGAAAGATATTGGCGTGCCGCCACGCCGCATCAATGAAATCATTCTGGGTAAACGCTCAATCACAGCGGATACCGCATTGCGACTCGCGCGTTATTTCAGTACATCGGCGCAATATTGGTTGAATCTTCAAACCCACTACGACCTGGAAATAGCGACAGCCAGCCTTGGCAAGCGACTCGACCGCGAAGTAAAGACACGGATCGCCGCATAGAAAAGGGAGCGACTTCCTTTCGCGATTACTTACAAAAAAATGTGGCGGAATGCGGGGCAGGCTTGCGTAATTGCATTATTCGCGGGGCGAGATAGCAATAATGCAACAACACAAGCCTGACCCCGTTCTTGACCCCGTTCTCGTGCTGGTCGACGCCCCCTGCTCCGGCACCGGCACACTGCGGCGCAATCCCGACACTAAATGGCGCGAGCTTGACTTGCCTGCGCTCGTCACACAGCAACGCGACATTCTGGCCGCCGCTGCGACCTTGGTAAAACCCGGCGGCCGTTTGGTGTACGCCACGTGCAGCCTGCTGCGCGCCGAGAACGAAGATATCGTCGATGATTTTTTGCTTCAGCACGACGACTTCACCCGCGTGCCGGTGAATGACATTTTAGCGCGCTTGCAGATTCCACTGACTATGCCGGGTTTAGACTTGCGCTTGTTCCCCCACACCCACGGCACCGACGGATTCTACGGCGCGGTGCTGGAGAAAAAGGCGGCTGCGCAACCGGCATAACTCCATAGCCACCGCGTATTTCGTGACAATAAAGTCTTGAACAGCGCCCTGTTAAAAAGGCCGTTAACTGCTGTGTGCAAGGCGAGTGACGTAATACTGCCAATTTCGACCATTCGGTCGCTCAAAGAAAAAACAACATTTCAACCTGATATCTCCATAAAAACGGAGCTCGCTCAATTTTTCTCTCCACTCAGCAGGGATGTTCTTTTACGGACTTTGTTTTTTGCCAGATTAGCTGGCAATAAGGCGCTTTCCGCTGCGGCAGCGATTCGCTCTGCCACTGCCGGATCACTCACCGCTCGAGCGAGCGTGACCGCGCCGACCAGCGTGGCCATCGCGGCCATCGCAGCACCTACGTCGGGTGGAGTGCTATTAGAGCGAGGGCCAGCTGCGACGAGGGTCGCCACGTCAAGCAGTTCAGCCTCGAATGCAGCGCGCGATGATGCATCGGAGCGGGCCACCTCGGGAGGCAAGCTTTGCAGGGCACAGCTTTCGGACAAGTCGCAGGTTCGCTTCGTCCCCAAGTAGAAGCGTACAAACTCTGGCCACCAGCTCGGTCCATAAGTTGTTTGAAAGTGACGCACACCGTCCTTGAGATCCGACATTCCCTGGGCCACTGACTCACGGAATGCAGTCGCCTTCGAGTCGAAATGCACATAGAACGCGCCGGAAGTAACCCCCGCCTCTTTTGCCAAGCCATCCACACCGACGCCGCCAAAGCCACCTTTGCGAAAGCCCCGCCCCGCTGCTTCGAGGATGCGCTGGCGCGTTTGCAACTTTTGTTTGGCTCTAGACACAGCTGCTCCCACTTATTGAGGTCGATGAGATGAAATTATAGTTGAATAGATAACGACCGTTATGTACATTAACATAACGGTCGTTATCCAAACTGCCGTGCTGACCGCATATGCGACGAGCCTAATCTCACCCACAGGAGTACTGCAATGCCCCTCACCCTTACTGTCACTGAAGGAGTTCTGCCCAAAGGCAGCGAGAAAATCGCTTTCGCCCGCCTGTCAGATGCCATGTTGAAGTGGCACGGCCTGACCGGCAACAAGGTCATGACACCCAACGTCGTGGGCTCTATCCACGTGCTGACCAGGGAAAACACCTTCTCAGGTTCGAAGGAAGCCCCAGTCGTCTTCATCGAATGGAAAGTGCCTTCATTTGCCTTTGCCAGCCGAGAGATACAGCTGGGTTACATAGAGGAAGCGACTCACATCGTCCACGAGATGTCGGGCGGTAAACAGCCCAAGGAACACATCTGGGTCAATGTCGTACATGCAGTAGACGGCGCATGGGGCATTGCCGGCAAGGCGATGACAAATGCGCAACTCGGAGACGCTGTCGGCAAGGGCTGAGCAGCATCAACCCCCACAGATAGGCGGCGAGGCACATCGCCGCCTATCTCCACCTTACAAAACCTCGGAGCCAGATCATGACATCTATTGCTAACGCACGGGCAGTTGCCCGCAGCGCTACTGAGCCCGTTCGTTTGCTCCATACGATGCTGCGTGTTGGAGACCTTGAACTCTCGCTCTCGTTCTATACCGGAAAACTAGGCATGCGGCTGTTCCGCAGAGAGGAGTATCCCAGTGGGCGATTCACGTTGGCGTTCGTCGGCTACGGTGACGAGTACACCGGCTCAGCCATTGAACTCACCTACAACTGGGGCCGTGACGCCTACGAGCAGGGCTCCGCCTTTGGCC
This sequence comes from Gammaproteobacteria bacterium, assembly GCA_031370545.1. Lineage (GTDB taxonomy): Bacteria > Pseudomonadota > Gammaproteobacteria > SG8-11 > SG8-11 > UBA6921. The sequence goes on along the minus strand of JANMQQ010000193.1, from coordinate 3,928 downwards.
ACATTGCTCTCGCTGTTACAGATCTAAAATCAACCTGCGCGAAGCTCGAAGCCTCGGGCGTGAGAGTGATCAGCGCACCCGGCCCGATGACATTCAGCTCACCCAACCGCAACGAGACCGAGGTCATCGCGTTTATCGAAGACCCCGACGGCTATCAGATTGAGTTGATCGAAATCCGCCCATCCTTATAGAGAACCAGAACGACTATAGAATCGAACTCGTTCAGGTCGATCATCACTCCAATCCCACGACCAACTGCTAAACCAGGATGAACTGATGCATCTCTCCAACTATCTTTTCTTTACCACGACATGCGAACAGGCGCTGGAATTCTACACCCGGTGCGGGCTTGGTCACGTGACTGAAGTCCTGCGGTTCGGCGTCGATGGCATGCCGGTCAATAACGAAGCCATGCGCAACAATATCATGCACGCGAAGTTCGAGGGGCCGGGTGTTTTGTTCTTCGCGTCGGACAACGATGACGCGGAGCCGATGCGAGGCTCCTCTCACATTTTGCAGATGAACCACCGCGACCGAACAAAGCAGCTTTTCGACCGCCTGGCGGAGGGTGGCAAGGTCACCACGCCACTCGACATACAAGTTTGGGGCGACTACTACGGCAAGTTGACAGACCGGTTTGGTGTGCAGTGGATGCTGAATTGTTCGGTTTGAGTTGTCCGTCCTTGCAGCCTTGCACGACACCTGCGCCAACGTGCATCTTGACGCCGTCGAACACGGCGACCACATCATTTTCGTGTTGCCTATGTCGCGTTTGGATGTGCCTTGTGTTTTCTTTTGGAGCGCGTGCAGCACATAGACTGCATCGGCAACGCAAGCAGTGTAGATAACGCGGTAGGTTCCAGCGCGGCACTATTAATCGCGTGCTGGTCGACGCGCCCTGCTCCGGCACCGGCACCTTGCGTCGCAACCCCGACACCAAATGGCGCGAGCTCGACTTATCAGCACTGGCCGCACAGCAGCGCGATATCCTGACCGCCGCTGCAACCTTGGTGAAACCCGGCGGCCGTTTGGTCTATGCGACGTGCAGCCTGCTGCGCGCCGAAAACAAAGACATCGTGGATGAATTTCTGCTTCAGCACCCCGGCTTCACCCGCGTGCCGGTGAATGACATTTTGGCGCGCTTGCAGATCCCGCTGATTATGCCGGGCCTGGACTTGCGCCTGTTTCCCCACACCCACGGCACCGACGGATTCTACGGCGCGGTGCTGGAGAAAAAGGCCGCCGCGCAGCCGCAACCGGCATAACCCAAAACCCAATCGCGTATTTCGTGACAATAAAGTCTTGAACAGCCCCTGTTAAAAAAGCCGTTAACTGCCATGTACGAGGCGAGTGACGCAATACGGCCAAAAGCTGAGCTCCGGTACGCAGGCGGGGAGCAGACTTTCAAATCGCCCGTCCGGCAGATCAGACTTTGCTTAGTCTGAACATGGCTCCATGGAATGCTACTCCGTGAATGTTTTTAACAAAAAACACGGTCGTTAATCACCACTTCCCACGGTAGCGCTTTGCCAACCCTCAATAGGACCTGAATCAAGACTTGTGCGCGGTGGCCAAGGTAGTAATCTGCGTATTCGCCCCGAAACGGGCACCATTCTCTTAACTAATGAGGCGAAAGATCATGGCTAACATCGTTGTGTTGGGCGCGGGCATCGGTGGGATGCCGGCCGCTTACGAACTGCGCGAGGCGCTGGACAAGACGCATGCGATCACGCTCGTAAATGCGAGTGAATTCTTCCAGTTTGTGCCCTCCAATCCCTGGCTGGCTGTCGGCTGGCGAACGCGCGCTGCGATTACTCTGCCGATCGAGCCATACCTGAAGCGCCGCGGCATCAATTTTGTTGCCGGTTGGGTCGAGAAGATCGATGTCCTGAACAACAGGTTGTTGATCAAGGGCGGCCAGGAAATCAACTACGACTTTCTGCTGATCGCCACCGGTCCGCGCCTTGCGTTCGAGGAAGTCGCAGGCAGCGGTCCGGGCGGTCACACCCAATCGGTCTGCACCGTCGACCACGCCGAGAAGTCCTACGCAGACTTCCAGAAACTGGTGGCAAGCCCCGGCCCCGTGATTGTCGGGGCGGTGCAGTTCGCCAGTTGCTTCGGACCAGCCTACGAGTATGCCGCGATCCTGGATACGGTCCTGCGCCGCAAGAAAGTGCGCGACCGCGTGCCAATGACTTTCGTGACCAGTGAACCCTATGTCGGTCATCTGGGCCTGGGCGGGGTGGGTGACTCGCAAGGTCTGCTGGAGCACGAGTTGCGCAACCGCCACATCAAGTGGATCACCAACGCCAAGGTCATGAAAGTCGAGGCCAGCAAGATGTTTGTCGACCAGCTTAATGCCAAGGGCGAAGTGGACAAGCAGCACGAGCTACCCTTCAAGCATGCGATGCTGCTGCCGGGCTTCAAGGGCGTTGAGCCCGTGGCCGCCGTCGAGGGGTTGTGCAATCCGCGCGGGTTCGTGATCGTTGACGAACACCAGCGTAGCCCGAAGTACCAGAACATTTACTCCGCCGGGGTGTGTATCGCCATTCCGCCGGTCGAGGCCACGCCGGTGCCGACCGGAGCCCCCAAGACCGGCTACATGATCGAGTCGATGGTCACGGCGATCGTGTACAACATCAAGGCGGAACTTGCTGGGCAGGCGCCGTCCGCCAAGGCCACCTGGAACGCCTTCTGCCTGGCCGATCTCGGCGACACTGGTGCGGCCTTTATTGCGGTGCCGCAGATTCCACCACGCAATGTCACCTGGTTCAAAATGGGCAAATGGGTGCACTGGGCCAAAATCGCGTTCGAGAAATACTTCCTGCGCAAAATGCGCAAGGGCGTCTCGGAGCCGATCTTCGAGAAGTGGGCGCAGAAGCTGATGGGTATCGCACGTCTGAAATCCTGAACCGCGAGCGAAAGGTTGGGGGTCAAGGCGACTGGTCTTTGCAATTTGCTACCGTTGCTTGCAGCGGTAGCGTTACAGTAAATATTTCCCGTAATCTGTGGGGATCGTTTAAACCGTTGGTGTTAACTGATAACCGTGTCCAACATCCTGCCCTTTAAAAAACCCAAGGCCGCCGAGAAACACAAAGGCAAAACGCTGTGCACGCGCGGTTTTCACAAATGGGCGGTGGTACCGGACAAACCATTCGACGTGAAACAAGGCAGACTCGTCACCCTGTACCGGTGCGCACGGTGCGGAGTGCAGAAGAGCGAGAACCAATAATTCACACCCGCGAGGCGTTGTGTTTAAAATGGCGCCCGTATTCTTGCCGACCGAGATTGCATCCATGACCTACGTTGTTACCGAAAGCTGCATCCGCTGCGTCTACACCGATTGCGTCGAAGTCTGCCCGGTGGATTGTTTCCACATGGGCCCGAACATGCTGGTGATCGACCCGGACGAATGTATTGATTGCAGCCTGTGCGAACCGGAGTGTCCGGTGAATGCGATTCTGGCGGAAGACGACGTTCCAAAAGCGCAGCAGCAATTTGTCAAGCTTAATGCCGATCTGGCAAAAAAATGGCCGGTAATTACCCAGAAAATACCCGCCCCCGACGATGCCAAAGAATGGGACACGGTAAAAGACAAGCTCAAGTACCTGGAGAAGTAATCCGGATCAATGCACGACAGCGACGATGTTCGTACCCTGCCTCCGCGTACCGCGCCGCACGTAATTAGGGTTCCCTACGCCGACGACCCGTTGCGCGCGTTGGCGCAGCGGATTGTCGCCACGCACCGACAGCAACTCCCCGACCTGACAGCTGTCGTCGTGCTACTGCCCGAGCTCACTACAGCTGCGCGGCTGCGGCGTGAATTGCTCAGCGCGGCCCGCGCCTGCGACGGTCATGCCTTGCTGGGGCCGATCATCACGACGCCGCGCTTGTGGGTCGCACAAAACTCCTTGCCGGACGCTCCCGT
>JANMQQ010000174.1:0-7133 GCA_031370545.1 Gammaproteobacteria bacterium | reverse complement strand
AGCCATGACATTTTTCCCTGAAGGCGGCGGTAACGCCAAATCATGCTCGCTCAGTTGGGTTTGATTATTGTCTTCGAGAAACGCGGTGTCGTTGTCGGCGACCGCAGGTGTCGCATGCAGCGTCGGGTTAGCGATCTCGGCACTCGGCGTCGTAACGCGTGGTTGCGGTACACTGCCCTTGAGCGCTGAAGCTGACCGTTCAACCTTGCCTACGGCAGTGCTGTCCGATTTTATTAGCGGATTAGCGGGCGATGTGACCGTTTCAGGGTTAACAAAATAGACTATCGCCGCAATCAAAGCGGAAAACGCAATTCCGAACAGGGCGCCAGGTTTTGAAATATGGGCGTTCATACGCTCCTCCAAAATTGTTGGATGCAGCACCAAGACAGCCAGGCTCAACGGAGAGTCTTGGTGCTGCTGATCATCAGTCGATAATCGTTAACTTGCAGGTGGCGTTGTATTGTTCCCAAGACAGCAAAGCAAAACTCAAATTAAAGTCGCCGCGATTGAACCAGTTAATGTATTCGCCATCAGTGAAGTAGCAGGACCATGCATTCATCACATGTTCCGTTACACCGTTATTATTCGAGCCAGCCGTATCGCCCGCTTCAGCGCGCCACGTCTTTGCCCATGAATTGTAGTAAAACAGCGATTGACGCGATGCGGTCCGGGCGGTTCCATCCCAGTTATACATACCCATTCTCAACGTACAGCCGTCCCAGTCGCCGCACAGGTCAATAATCGTTTGCTCGGGGATGTTGACACTGGTGCCTCGGCTGCTTGACCACGCCGTAGTGGTGTCGCGTTCCCAAACCAGCTCGTATGCATTTGCCGATTCCGCAAAACTCAGCAGCGGTCCCAGAGCCACAATTACAGCAGCCAATACGTTTTTTCGTTTCACGGTGTTCTCCTGATGTAGTCGTTAAGAGCTATGTGCAAGATGACTTCCGGTACTTACGGCAGCCACTGTATGAATATCCAAGCAAGCGCGCGCCGCATTACTGCGCGCGAACAGTGTGCGGTTTTGCAGCAAGGGTGGATGGTGGTTGACTAGACCTACAGGCGCTCGTTCTGTACGAGCCTTGTATTGACAGTTAGAAAATGCAGGCTGGTTTGCTAAACCCAGCGTTGCAATACGGTGTCGCGAAGCTGGGTTTTCAACCCAGCCTACAACTCAATGTGGTCAGCGGGTGATTGTCACATTACGACCCCATTGCGGTGGTCATGACAATTTCAGGGTGCGGGTATCTGCAATGGCGCGGCATGACGGTAATGCGGGTGCAATTTTCTGCAATAATTTTTCCGCCGTTGCGCGATATGCGGTCAGTTTTCCGCCGACGATGCTGATGAGACGCGGCTGTGCTTCGCGATCACTTAGCAGCAAGGTCTCGCGTGGACGACTAGTTGCATTGCTGTCGGCGCGCGGCAGTACGCGCAGACCGGCGAAGGATTCACGTACGGCGGTGGCCGCTTTTGGAAAATAGTGGCGGTAGGTTTGCAGCAGGTAATCAATTTCCTGTGGCAGCGCATGCACCGCCGCCGGATCACCTTGGTAGTGAGTTTCGGTGGTTCCAATCAAGGTATGGTTTTTCCAGGGCATCACAAACACGGCGCGCCGATCTTGTGGGGCTTCGACGTAATAAATTCCGCGCTGGGTGATGCCGTCGACGACAAGGTGTGCGCCCTGCACCAGATCCACGCTCGGCATGAAGGGCTGGGGCGTGACTTTTTTTAGGATATCGGTGATCCACGGGCCCGCCGCGTTGACCAGGACTCGGGCGGTGATTTCGTGGGTCGCATTTTCGTGCGCATAGCGCACGCTACAGGATGTTGGTAGCAAGGCTGCGCTGATGAATTCGGCGGGGATTTTTACTATTGCGCCCAGGGCTTGTGCTGAATTCAGCACGGCGCGTGTGAGTGAGGCGTCGTCGGTTTGAGCGTCGAAATAGCGGTAAACAGCCTGCAACTCATGGGTGGCGAGACCGTCGAGTTCGTTCCATTGTGAGCGGGGTATCTGCGCAAAACGCACACGTTCACGTAGTCCACCCAGCAACGCATACATGCTCAAGCCGCTGCGAATCTGCCACGGGCGGCGTGTGGTACGGCGATATACCGGAATGTAAAACGGCACCAAGTGCACCAGCTCGGGTGCCAGGCTCAACAATAATTCGCGTTCGCGCAGGCATTCGCGCACCAACGCAAGCTGGCCGCTTTCCAGATAGCGCAGGCCACCGTGGATCAATTTGCTGGAGCGACTCGACGTGCCGAAGGCAGGCGCGTGCCGTTCCAGCAGCAACACTGAATGCCCGCGTGCCGCCGCTGCCTGTGCGACCCCCGCGCCATGAATACCCGCACCGATGACGACGACATCATAATCTTCAGCGCTCAAGACAAGCTCCGGCACGTAACCGCGGATCGCGCAGCATCTCGCCGATAGCATACGTTTCTATCAATGTCGCGCCACGCTGCGCGAGCTGTAATGCAACTGCGGGGTCGGCGACTTCGTACAAGGCCCAGCGCCAAGGTGTGGTGGCGGATTGCGGCAACACGGCCATGTCGTCCGGCAAGCTTGCATGATCGGTGAAAATATATTCAGGCCGCAGATCGGCTGCGATATCCAGCGCGTCTTGACTCCACGGCTCAAACACCCAGCCAATTGGCAGGGTGCTATGTGCGCGGGTGTAGCGCAAGGCGGCCGCGTCGAAGGAAATGATGACGCATTGGCCAGCCACATTGGCGATGGTCTCGAGCACCGCGTCCATCACCCGCTCGACTCCAAAGCGGCGCAGGCTCGCGCGTTTAATTTCGATGAAGGCCTGCGTGCGCGGTGTGGTGATCAGGTAGCTGACGATGTCGGCGAGCGTGGAGACGCGCACCTCCGAAAATGTCTTGCCCAGGCGCTGCGCTTCGCCGAACGAAACCCGGCGCGCTTGCGCCAGGGTCAAATCATGAATGCATTGGTCGACACCCGCCATGCGTTTCAGGTCGGCATCGTGCAACAACACCGGTACATCGTCAGCCGTGAGTTGGATATCAAACTCGACACCACATGCGCCCGCATGTACCGCTGCTTCAATCGCGACCTGGGTATTCTCCGGGTAGTGCAAGGTATAGCCACGATGAGCAATGAGGGTTGGGGGCATGACATTTAGTTTGTTCGGCCAGTAAACATTTGTCCAAACACGACATTCCTTTTCCCCGCCAGCGGGAAGGGCCGTTTGCCACCGACGGTTATCGGTGGGTTACGGCGAAGTTATCGCAAAGCCCACCAAGGTGGCTCGCAGGTCTCTATTTAAAATCATTTCGACATCGTCTTTGGCGCGTTGCGCAACCACGGGTTTGGATTGTGACGAGACTTTGATTTGCCAGCGCTTGTTGCCGCGGGTCTTACCATTTTTGTCGAACAGCTTGAGGTCGAGTGTGCCTTGCGACACCCACCAGCCGTCGGAATTTTGCCCGAGGTCGGCCAAGCTCAGCGAGGTTTCCAGCGTGAAATCGGCACTGGGAGACTCGTCGGTTGTAAAGCCGGCGGCGGCAATCGCGCCAGCCAAGATATTTTTGAGTTGTCCGCTGTCGTCGTTGGTGACGACGGGGTGCACATGCGAGCGATTGAGTAATTTTTCAAAATCATTTTGTAAAGATGCGATGCTCCAGGTGGTGCGCAGGCCTTCACCGCTACGGTCCACGACGCTCAAGCTGCGCTGGAACGCGAGGCGTTCAATTTGTGCATTGAGCGCACGATTGGCTTTGGCGATCTTCAACAGCGCGTCGTCGCTGTTGGCGGCCGCATCGATGTTGATGCGTGTAGTTTCATCCAGTCGGCCAATTTCTTGCTGCAACGCCGCTGCCGCTTGTTGGCGCGACAGGATTGCCAGCGCATAGTTCTCAGCACTTACGGAATCGCGCCACACATCGCCGATTTGAATGCCACGCACGATTTGATCGGTGCTGGTGACGATGGTGCGTGTGACATCAAGCTGCGCATGCGTTTGTTGCGGTTTGTCGTCTTCTTTCACGGCGCTGAAGGCTTGCACGTCTTTTTGATTTTCCTGGATGTACACCTCAAACGTTTTGGCCAGATCGGCGCGCGCACGGTCTTTGGCATTATCGGAGGATTGCATGCTTTGCCCACGACCGGTGAGGTACAGCTCCGGGGGGTACTGTTTGCTGCGCCCGCTGACCCAGTCCGGTTGATTGACGGATTTGCTGGGTGTACCGCCGCAGGCACCGAGCAGTACCGCACCCAAAACGAGAGTCAGCATTCTAAATGTCATGACAGTGCGCCCCCAGTAAATTTAAGACGTCCAGTGATATGCAAGATAAGTGGCTTTGCCCTGCGTAATCGCAACGTTGCCGAAATCTTGTGTGTGGATCAGTTTGCCCGAGTTATCCAACAACTCAAGTTGAGCTTTATACGTACCCGGCGGCAGCGACATGCGTCCTAGTTGAATCTGCGTCGGCAAGCTGGACCAACTGCGCGTGTCGGCCTGTTCAGTGACTACTCCTACGAGATTCGTCGCCACGCCCAACAGAGGATTGTGTTTCTCCGCTTCTTGGGCCGCGCGATATTTCACTCCCGCGCGTGCCAGAGCGCGTGCGGTGATGGTAGCCATGTGCGACTCCAGAGATTTGATGGCAAGCGCAGTGACGTCTTCAACTAGGTCGAGCTGCACGACTTTATCCCCGACGCGTAACCGCGCCTGCGTCACCGCCACGGCGCGTGGCCGGTATACCGGCAAGGCAACTCGAATCAATTTTCCGGAGATGGGGTCAAGCATTTGCGTCGCGTTCTCTCCCTTGATTGCGACCAGACTGCTGTGCAGCGTCAGCACTAGTTCACCGTTGGCTTCGCGACTGGCAACGCTGGGGGAATCGGTAATTTTAAATTCCTCATGAAACGTTTTTAGATCGTCAGTGAGCCCTTGGCGCTCGGCCAAACGCAACAGTGCATATTTGAGTGATTCAGGTATCGCGACATTGTATTTCTTTTTGTAAAGACCGAACGCTTCATAGGCTTTGCGGTAGTCGATCATGGCATCCGACCATTCACCCAAGTTTTCGTGAATGATACCGTTCAAATAGCGTGCGAACGCTTCTTCGGTGAGTGTCGCGCCGGGAGTGCCGGTATTCAATTCGTTGATTTTTACGTCGATTTGCATTGCTTCGACACGTGCCTCATACGGTTGCTGCAGGTCGAGGTAGTTGAGGGCCTTGTAAAGAAATAACAAGACTTTTTCAAAGTCTTCGCCTTCGTAGGTCCGAACCGTGTCGTTCCAGGCTGTGCTGGTTGCTTGCTCACGCAAGCTGAGTGCCTCTGCTTCGTCAATGAGTTTTTTTGCTTTTTCGAGTGCATCGTTGCTCTCGGCATAACGGTTATTCAGGCGTAGGAGCATGCCTTGGTTCAAGTAATACAGCGGTGCATCAAGCCCACTGGGCGTATAAGCCTGATCGAGTGCTTTTAATGCGGCGTCGGGTTGATGCGCTACAAGCGCGCGCTCAATCGGTTGGAATTTGTAGCTATAAGTGGCGCAGCCGCTGGCGGCGACCAAGACACCCGCAAGTGCAATGCGGAGGATTAATCGTAGGTGCATGATTGACGCTCTCGGTTAGATTTATTGTTGCAGGTGGCGTTGTCGCTCGCGGCAGAGAACCAACTGCCGCGAGCGTAACGTGGATAACTAAACGTAAAGGAATGAAACTGATTGCGTGCGATATACCGACCGCCGCACGCCAGCGCATTACATCCTCATCTTGCTTTTTTCCACCTGCTTTTTGATTTTCTTTTGACCGACCCACACCTTGGTGTTGTCGGCCAGGCTGATCAAGGTCAGGTCGACTTGATAAAATTTCACTTGGTTCTTCCCTTCCGCGTCGATGATGGTGTTGATTTCGCCTTTGAGCATAAAGTCGGCACCCTTCTCCTTGAACATCTCTTTGCGCGTAGACTCGGTCGCGTTCTTGTCTTGTTCTCCGCGTTCACCGCGAATTTCCTGGCGCTCGGAACTTGACGCAACGAACTGCACGTCGCCAGCGTTGATCAAAATACGTTCGATGTCGCTGACGAACGTATTCACCGCAATATGTTCGTGACTGAGATTTCTGATTTCGCCCATAATGATCGCAGGCGTCTTATTACCAGCGGTTTTATTGCGCGCCAACCACGGTGCCGATAACACGTCCTTGATCATTTCTTCCGATACCAGACGTGCGTCGGTGTCGTTCCAGTCGCCGCTCAAGTCCGTGACGGTACCCGAATCCATGCGTCCAACCTTGGTCCCGCCACAGCCGAAGCTGAGTGCCGTGCTCAATACAATGGCTCCAATAGATACTAAGCGAATAGCGTGCATTATTTTCTCCCCGTCAATTTGTCAAAAATGGTGTCACCGTGTTGTTCAATGTGCGCACGCAAGTCGGTGTTCATTTCTTGCGTGTTTTTCAAAATATCTTTGATGTATTTCATGTCGAGCTCGGCCAGCGAATAGATGGTGCCGTCTTTATCGTCGCGCCAGTTGGCGATGATTTTTGCGCCGGTGAGATTAACACGCGTGACGTTTTCAATCGAGCGCGACACGCTTTGTTGAGCTTCGGCACTACTGCCCGACGAGGACGACGCCAGAAAATCTTTTGAAACCACATCCATGTACGACGACAGGATGCGTGCGACTTCCGAACGTGCGCGATTTTCTGCGGTGCTGCGTTGTAATTCCAAGTCGCCCAATTTGGGTGCCGAACCGATACCGTGGAACAAACGGCCGTCTTTCGCGTTAAGAATATTGGTGCCTTCGTTCACCCAATCGGGCGCGCCTTTTATTTTTAAATCGCTTTCGACCACCGTTTTTCCGCCGCCGCAGGCAGCCAGAAGTACCAGTGACAATAATGTCAAAAATGCCGTGCCGGATTTTATTTCCTTGTTCATGATGATCTCCTCGGAAGCATGAAGTGTCGCAGATGATGAACCACATCACCGGGAGGGTCAATTGTGAGAGCGACGCGTTTTGTCCATGCCGTTCAGCGGGTGTTCAGTTGGCCGGACGTAGCCTGAATCTAGGGTAAAACGCAAAAAGATGAAGGAGAGGGCAATGACTACTCGCTTACCAATGGTCGCGGTGGCTTTATTGGGCGTAATGATGAGC
>JANMQQ010000167.1:0-3560 GCA_031370545.1 Gammaproteobacteria bacterium | reverse complement strand
GCCGTCCGTGCCGCCGGCGCTGGTGCCCTACCTGCCGATCGCCGTGGTCGCGGCTCTCGACGCCGTCTTCGGCGGCCTGCGCGCCCTGCTCGACGGGATCTTCGACGACAAGGTCTTCGTCGTGTCGTTCTTCAGCAACGTCGTGATCGCGGCCGCCATCGTCTTCCTGGGCGACAAGCTCGGGGTCGGCGGCCAGTTGTCGACCGGCGTCATCGTGGTGCTCGGCATCCGCATCTTCTCCAACGTGGCGGCCATCCGGAGGCACGTCTTCCATGCCTGAGCCGACCCCGCAGCCAGACCAGCACCCGCACCGGCGCCCTCCCCAGCACCCCCACCAGCACCGCGACGAGGCCGGGGGAGCGTCCGGGCCCGGCGGGCGCGCGCGGCTCTGGCAGGCATTCGTCCGACCCTCGACCGGGCAGGTCGTCGTGGGTGTGTTGCTCGCCGCCGGTTCATTGAATTTGTCGCAGATCGTTTACGCGCAAGAGGGGCCGTTCTGGCATTGGTATTTTATTCCGTTGTTGCCTTTGTTCGTGGTGTATTTCATTGCGGGAATTGCCGAAACCAATCGCGCCCCCTTCGACGTGGCCGAGGGTGAATCGGAAATCGTCGCCGGCTTTCACGTGGAATATTCCGGCATGACCTTCCTCGTGTTCTTCCTGGCGGAATATGCCAACATGATTTTAGTGTCCGTGCTTGCCAGCCTGATGTTCGTGGGTGGCTGGCTGTCACCGTTTAATGGCATCGCACCGGAGCCGGTGTTGACAATTCCAGTGTTGGGCGCGTTGCTCGGCGATGGCGCGCATTGGTTATTATTAAAAACGGCTTTCTTCTTGTTTCTGTTTTTGTGGTTTCGCGCGACTTTTCCACGTTACCGTTACGACCAGATCATGCGTTTAGGCTGGAAGGTTTTTATCCCCATCACCATCGTCTGGCTGCTGGTGGCCGGTGGCATGGTCTTGGGTCACGTCGGCCCCTGGTTTGCTTAGAGAAATGTCATGACTAGCGTCATTAACTATTTTAAAAGTCTGCTGCTGCTGGAGCTGTTCCGCGGCTTGGCACTGACCGGCAAATACCTGTTCGCGCGCAAAATCACCGTGCAGTATCCGGACGAGAAAACACCCATGTCGGTGCGTTTTCGCGGTCTGCATGCGTTGCGTCGCTATCCCAACGGCGAAGAACGCTGTATCGCCTGCAAGCTCTGCGAGGCGGTGTGTCCCGCGCTTGCGATCACCATCGAATCCGAACCGCGCGCTGACGGTACGCGTCGCACGACGCGTTACGACATTGATCTGGTCAAATGCATTTACTGCGGTTTCTGCGAAGAATCCTGTCCGGTGGATTCAATTGTTGAAACGCATATTTTTGAATACCACGGAGAACAACGCGGCGACTTGCTGATGACCAAAGAAAAGCTGTTGGCTATCGGCGATAAATACGAAAAACAAATCGCCCAAGCGCGCGCGCAAGACGCGGCATTTCGCTAATAGATCATCAACGAGAACCCCATGGGATTTGAACAGTTTATTTTTTGGTTCTTCGCTGCGGTGTTGGTGTTCGCCGGCATCATGGTGATTACGGTACGCAACCCGGTATTCGCTGCGCTGTTCCTGGTGTTGGCATTTTTTACCAGTGCTGGACTGTGGTTGCTGTTGGAAGCTGAATTCCTTGCCATCACCCTGGTGCTGGTCTATGTCGGTGCGGTGATGGTGTTGTTTCTGTTCGTGGTGATGATGCTTGACATTAATCTGGCGCCGCTACAAGAAGGTTTCTCAAAATATTTACCAGTCGGTATTGCCGTCGGCGCGCTGATCATTTTTGAAATGTACTTGGTCCTGGGCAAAAACCACTTTGGTTTGGAGCACGTCGCCGCTCCGGTCACACATGCCGCTGATTACAGCAACACGCGTGAGCTGGGCCGGGTGTTGTACACCGCCTATGTATATCCATTTGAAATCGCGTCGGCGATTTTGTTGGTGGCGATTATCGCAGCGATTGCATTGACGTTGCGCACGCGTCGCCAGACCAAATACATTTCGGCGGAAAAACAAGTGTTCGTCAAACGCGCTGACCGAATCCGCATGGTCAAGATGGCTGCGGAAAAAGACGAATAGTCATGTCTTGGGAGTATAGCCAAGAAAGCGGAATTTTGACTTATAACGGGGCTTTTGTGTGGGTCGGATATTCGGGCGAAAGAATGGCTGTGAACGATCCAGTTTTTGAGAGCGATCCTTTTCAGGGACCGATTCCCAAGGGGCGCTATCGCATGCGATTGCATGCGAGTCCAGGACGTGCGCCGCCGGTATTTAAATTGACACCAGAAGGACATAACGCATTTGGCCGAACAGATTTTCTGATCCACGGGGATAATCAGCGCCAAAATTTCACGGCATCGGAGGGTTGTATCGTCCTGCCCATCAAAATTCGGAACCTGATACTTCAGTACAAGGACGATCTTTTGGACGTGATTCCGTGAACTACGCGCGGGCAGGATGTTTGCGTGCGGGGTTGCTGCTGTTTGTGGGTTTCGTGGCTACTGCGGCGTGCGCGGCGCAGAAACACTCTCTGACGCCTGCACGAGTGTTGCAGGAAGTTAGAACGCACGGCGCGAAAAAAGTGGTTGCCCGACTTTCGACAGAGGTTGAACTTCCGAGTGGAACCGAGGGATTCAGGCAATTTGCAGCGCCGCTGTGGAACGAAGTTATCGAACAGATTGAAACCGGCGATCCGCAGTGGCTGGCGGTGGCGCAAGCCTTGCGCCCAGGAACGGATGCTGGTTCGGCGGAAGATCTGATGATTACGATCTCGCAGGCATTGCCTAACGCGCCCGCGAATGTGTTACGGATCGTGAGTACGGATGCGCATGACCATCGAAGCTTCAATATCGAACGCGTATGTTCCGCATCGCTGATTGAACCGCCGCCCGGTGCCCAGGAGACGCTGCTGCAACGCAGTGAAGCGGCGTTGCAGGCATTGCGCGTCCCGGACCTGGAAGACAAGCGCCAGATATGTTTGCGGTATGTTCAGGCAAGCCTGAAACACCTTGCCGAGATCAATAAGCAAGAATCGCGGCGACGCCAGGAACTTATGGCCTCTGCACCGAACGGTCCATTGTCGCCTGCGTCCTTACTGCAGGAAATCAAGACGCACGGGGCGCGACATGTGGTTGCACGACTCTGGCTCTGGACACGCACTGAAACTCCACAAAAAAATATGGCGCTTCCACAATTTGAAGAGACAAACGAGTGGGATCAAGTGTTGGCACATATCCAGACCGGAGACGTGCAGTGGCTGAACGTAGCGCAGGCATTGGAGCCGGGTACCGACGCTGCAGCGTCGGCGCAGCTAAGCAATGCGGTGTTGTTGGCCCTTCCCAACGCGACTGCGAATGTGCTGCGCATGTTGAGGGCGGACGACCCAGGCGTTACCCTCGAAAGGGTCTGTTCCGCCATCCCAATGGAGTCGCAGCTCGACATCCTGCAAGCGCTCCTGCGCAGCGAGGCGGCATTACTGGACTTGCGCGTCCCGGAGTTAGAAGACAAGCGCCAGAGCTGCTTGAA
>JANMQQ010000140.1:0-22165 GCA_031370545.1 Gammaproteobacteria bacterium | reverse complement strand
CAGGTGCCACGTTCGAAGGAATTCAACGCAACGTTCATGTTGGTCGGTGCCGCCGCCATGATGTTGATGTTCGGCAGCCAGTTCATGGGCTCGTTAGCGGAAGTGTTTCGCACTGGCCTCACCCTCACGCGCGCACAAGTTTACGACCCCAGCGCCATGACACATGCATTGCGCACCCTGGTTCAAGATGGCCTGTTTGCCGCGATGCCCTTGCTGGTGGTAACGGTAGTGATCGCACTCGCCGCACCGATGTTGCTGAGCGGCTGGACCTTCAGCTCTGAACAGTTCGCGGTGAAGCTGAGTCGGCTCAATCCCATCAGCGGATTGGGACGCATGTTTTCCCTGCGCGGCCTGCTCGAGTTGTTCAAAGCCTTGATCAAGTTTTTGTTCATTCTGACCGTCGCCGTGATTGTGCTGTGGAGTGAAATCGACAATGTGATGGGCCTGGGCAGCGAATCATTGCACAGCGCCGCCGGTCATGCGGCGCATCTTGCAGCCTGGACATTTTTATTGTTGAGCTGCGCCCTGATTGTGCTGCCGCTGATCGACGTGCCGTTTCAGTTGTGGGATCACACCCGCCAATTGCGCATGACGCATCAAGAAATTCGTGACGAAAATAAACAGTCGGAAGGCAGCCCGGAGATTAAGGCGCGTGTCCGTCAAT
Organism: Gammaproteobacteria bacterium; assembly: GCA_031370545.1. Classification (GTDB taxonomy): domain Bacteria; phylum Pseudomonadota; class Gammaproteobacteria; order SG8-11; family SG8-11; genus UBA6921. The sequence continues at coordinate 21,501 of JANMQQ010000140.1, read as the reverse complement.
TGCAGCGCGACGTGGCCCGCCGCCGCATGATGAAGGCCGTGCCGCAGGCCGACGTTATTGTCACGAACCCGACCCATTACTCGGTGGCACTACGCTACGAACAGGGCAAGGCGCGTGCCCCGATTGTGGTGGCCAAGGGCATGGACTTGATCGCGCTGAACATCCGCAGCCTGGGCGCCGAGCATCATGTGCCGGTGATCGAAGCGCCGCCCCTGGCGCGCGCGCTGTACTACAGTACCAAGCTTGACAAGGAAATTCCCATGGGCCTGTACCTCGCGGTCGCGAAGTTGCTGGCTTATGTGTATCAGCTGAAGCACTGGCAGCCGGGCAAGACCGCCGACGCGCCGCATGTACCGGAGTTTCAGATTCCGCAGGAATTCGTGAAGGACGTGTAAGCAATGGAGCGCGGGCGTCCCGCCCGCAGTGCGCGGCCAGGATGGCCGCGCTCCAAATAATTTGTAGCAGAGGTAGGCCATGAATGATCCGCTAGCAGTCATCAAACGTCTCGCGACCAACGGGCTGGGCGTGCCGTTGATCATGATGTTGATGTTGTCGATGATGGTGGTGCCGCTGCCGCCCTGGCTGCTCGATGTGTTGTTCACTTTTAATATTGCGCTGGCACTGATTGTGTTGCTGGTCAGTATCTACACCGCCAAGCCGCTGAGCTTCTCGGTGTTCCCGGTGGTGCTGTTGTTGACAACCTTGTTGCGGTTGAGCTTGAACATTGCCTCCACGCGGGTGGTGTTGCTCCATGGTCAAAACGGCACCGACGCAGCGGGCAAGGTGATTCAGGCATTTGGTGAATTCGTTGTGGGCGGCAACTACGCGGTGGGCATCGTCGTGTTCGCGATTCTGGTCGTGATCAACTTTGTGGTGGTGACCAAGGGCGCGGGGCGCATTTCGGAAGTCACCGCGCGCTTCACCTTGGATTCAATGCCCGGCAAACAGATGGCCATCGACGCCGACTTGAACGCGGGCCAGATCACCCACGAGCAAGCCACCGAACGCCGCAAAGACGTGGTGCGTGAAGCCGATTTCTACGGCTCCATGGACGGCGCCAGCAAGTTCGTCCGCGGCGATGCCATCGCGGGCATCATCATCATGCTGGTGTGCATCGTCGGCGGATTGGCCATCGGCGTATTCCAGCACAACCTGCCGGTGGCGCAGGCGCTGCAAAACTACACGTTGTTGACAATTGGTGACGGCCTGGTGGCACAAATCCCAGCGCTGGTGTTATCAACCGCCGCAGGCATTATCGTTACCCGCGCCTCCACTCCCGAAGAACTCGGCGAACAAATCGTTTCACAATTATTTGCTGACCCGCGCGCGTTGGGCACCACGGCGGTGGTGATCGGCATCATGGGTTTAATTCCCGGCATGCCGAACCTCGCTTTTCTAACCTTGGCTGCCGGTGCCGGTACGGGTGCCTGGTTCCTGGCCAAGAAAAAGCGCATTGCCGCACAAGCGCCGGTGGTCGAAACCGCCCAGCCATTACTGCCGCCAGAAAGCAAAGATTTGAGTTGGGACGACGTACAGCCGGTCGACTTGCTGGGTTTGGAAGTTGGCTATCGGCTGATTCCGCTGGTCGACAAAAATCAGGGTGGCCAATTGATGGCGCGTATTAAAGGCGTGCGTAAGAAAAACTCGCAGGACCTCGGCTTCCTCGTGCCTGCGGTACACATTCGTGACAATTTAGATTTACCGCCCACCGCGTATCGCATCACGTTGATGGGTGTAATTGCCGGTGAGTCGGAAATTTTCCCCGAACGCGAAATGGCGATTAATCCCGGCCAGGTATTCGGACAACTGCAAGGGGTGAAAACCAAAGATCCCGCCTTTGGACTGGAAGCGGTGTGGATCGACCCCAAGCAGCGGGAACACGCGCAGGGGCTGGGATACACGGTTGTGGACGCCAGCACCGTTGTGGCCACGCATCTCAGCCAGATTGTGCAGGACCACGCGCACGAATTGCTGGGCCGTGAAGAAGTGCAGCAATTGGTGGACAAGCTGACCAAGATCGCGCCCAAGCTGGCCGAGGAACTGGTTCCTAAAGCCTTGCCGCTGGGTGTCCTGGTCAAAGTTTTCCAAAACCTGCTGGAAGAGAAGATTCCACTGCGTGACGTGCGTTCAATCGCCGAAACTTTGGCAGATCACGCGCCGCGTAGCCAGGACCCCGGTGTATTAACCGCCTCAGTGCGTGCAGCCCTGGGCCGCTCAATTGTGCAACAGATTAACGGACTGGGGGCGGAGCTTGCGGTCATGACGCTGGAACCTGCACTAGAACAATTGCTGCAAAAATCCACGCAGTCCAGCGCCGAGGAGTGGTCCGGTTTTGAACCGGGGCTGGCAGAACGGCTGCACCGCGCGTTGCGTGCTCAAACACAGCGGCAGGAAGTCGCGGGCCAGCCCGCCGTATTGTTGGTACCTGCTCCCTTGCGTACCTTGTTAGCACGCTTCGTGCGGCACACGATTCCTGGGTTGCGTGTGTTGTCATTTAATGAGGTCCCGGACGACAAGCAAATTAAAGTCATCGCCACGGTGGGTGGTGCAGCCTAGTCGGAGCGCGGTCATCCTGGCCGCAGGATGCGGGCTGGAAGCCCGCGGTCCGTCAGCAATTTCGCTAGCGTTGAATCAGTCGCAAAGGTGCTGATCTAGGTACCACGGGGCGTGCTGGAGGGGGCTGAGCGGCGGCAAATTGCGGGTACGTTGTTTTCCACCACTGTTGTAAATCAGCGGCGCACACCGGACGGCTGATGTGATAACCCTGTGCGTAGTCGCAGCCCAGCATCGCGAGCAGGTTGAGAATGTCCTGACTTTCCACGCCTTCGGCGACCACCTGCATTCCCAGGTTATGCGCAAGGTCAATGGTAGAGCGAACGATCACCGCATCACTTTCATCGGTAAACATATCCATGACAAATGAACGATCAATTTTGATCTCTTTAATAGGCAACCGCTTCAGATAGGCAAGTGACGAAAAACCGGTGCCGTAGTCATCCACAGAAATGCCGATGCCCTTGGCCGCAAACTGGGTGAGCACCTCAATCGACTTTACCGTGTCTGACATCATGGCGCTTTCAGTTACTTCAATAACCAGGCGGGACGGCGGGAGAGCGTTACAGCTAAACCACTGATTAATCCAGTCCATCAGGTGGTGATCCAGAATGCAGTTCGCGGACAGATTCACCGCAACACTGATGTCCATGCCATTTTGCCGCCAGGTTTCACACTGCCGCAGCGCGGTGTCCAGAACCCAGCGAGTGAGCGGGCGAATCAGGCCGGTTTGCTCTGCCATGGGAATAATCTGGTCGGGCGAAATCCGGCCATGGGTTGGATGTGTCCAACGCAGTAGCGCTTCCACGCCCACGAGCTGCGAGGTTGCGATTGCGAATTTGGGTTGATAGTGCAACTCGAGAGCGCCGGTTTCGATGGCGTGGCGCAATTCATGAACCAGAGACAGTTGCCGTACGCTGTGTTGGTCACACACGGCGTTGTATAAGGCATAACCGGTCCGGTTTTTTTTCGCTTCATACATGGCCACGTCAGCGTGCTGCATCAGGATTTGAGTGTCATCTCCGTCCTGGGGATAAAGCGCGATGCCCACGCTGGCACCGACCAGCAATTGGTGATGGTCGATGTCGATGACACGGTCGAGCATCTTGATGACAAGACTTGCGACTTCGCAGGCCGCGTGCTGCGTGGTATTGGGAATGACCATGCAGAATTCGTCGCCGCCAAAACGTGCGACATTTTCCTCGTGCTGCGGCATGACCGACAGGCGTTGCGCAATCGCCTGCAATAATTTGTCGCCGATGGAATGGCCGAGCGTGTCGTTCACTTCTTTAAAGCGATCCAAATCGATCATCAGCAGGGCGAAGGGTTGTGTTGATGCTTGGGCCGCTGCAATGTTATTTGAAAGCATATTTTCCAGCATTGCGCGGTTGGGAAGCCCGGTCAGCCGGTCATGCAACGTTTGATATTCGAGCTCAGAGCGGCGGGTGTGGACTTGCACCCGCATGCTGTCGAATGCGTGCAGCAAGTCTTGGGTTTCCGATACTCCGCTGACGATAAGCGGTTCCAGCGTCTCACCGCTGGCCTCGGCATTTAACGCGCGCGAAACTCGCGCTAGCGGGGTCAATACGGCGCGATCCAGCGCTACATAAGCGCCGCCGATGAAAAGGACGCACAGCGCAGTCACCGACCAGAAGATATTTTCTTGCGTGTCAGTTGCGACGGTTAGCGTAGCAACGTCACCATCGGAACCTGCCTCAATCGCCGCGTCGATGGTGATCAACCCATTCCAGATATCCGCGAACAGCGGTTCAATGGATTCCTTCAACTGCTTTGCATCCGCGCGCCAGGCATCCGAGGAATGCAGCAAAAGTACACGCTGGAAATTGTCGAGCCACTGTTCCGATACCTGTTGCAGGGTTGCTATGGAATCTTCCGTTTGAATGCCAAGTTGATGCTGGCGTTGCAGCTCCTTCAGGTGATCGATTTCCACCACCAATTGAGTATGCAGCGCGGTGACATCCTGCTCCTGTGTTTTCAAGGTATCTTCACGAAACGACCCCATGCGATTCGCCAGATAGATACGGAAGTTCGAAATCATTTGCGTCCACAAATGGCGGGCGCGCAGGAGTGTCATGAAGGTGTCCGATTTCGGGCGGTGTGCATCTTGCGCGTCTGTCTCATCCAAGGCCAGCGTCACCGCCGTGTAGAAGTCCTGGTTCAACGGCTGCATGTTTTCCTGTGCCAGCGCCATCGACGGATATTGAGTCAACGCATTGAGCCGGGTGGCGATGATTGTTTCGATCGCGGCTTCGAGCTTCTCTACCGTTGAATGAAGATGATTGATGACAGGAAGCTGGCGAGGAATGGTGTCGCGAGCGAGCTGTTGCAGTTGTTCGAGATTGCGATGCGTCCGCTCCATTTCCGCACGCACCGGATTACGGTATTCGCCGCGGTAGGGGTCAAGTAAAAACGAAGACAGCAATTGACGGGTCTGCCACGCCGAATCGCGAATCTGGCGGCTATTCATCAGCAGCTGTTTGCGGTCGCTGATGTGAGTCGTTGTGACCTGCCGCAACTGCGTCACGTATCCATTGGCCACCACCATGGCCAACAAAATGAAAGCGATTAACAATCCTGAGAGTACGGTGTAGCGCCCGCGAAGGCTGTTTAATTGTAGCGTTACAACCGTCATGGAATGACCCGCAGGAAACTGGGAGTTGTTTAACAGCGTCCAATTTTCGGGAGCGCATCACACAAGAATTGCCAAACTGTGACCTTGTTCCAGTTGAGAATATTCAAAAGATTTCACCTTCCTCGTGCCTGCTATGTCGAGCATTGGCAAAGTGATAAAGCTAAAGCTCCTGCATTTGGAATAGCCGAAACTTTGGCGGATCATGCGCCCCGTAGTCAGGACCCTGGCGTATTAACCGCTGCGGTTCGTGCGTCACTTGGCAGATTGATTGTGCAACAGATCAACGGACCTGCGGTCGAACTGGCGGTAATGACGTAACAGCCATTGCTGGAACAGTTGTTGCACAGGTCATCCAGTCCAGTAATAGTCATCGCCACGGTCGGCGGCACAGCATAAGGAGATGCACATGATACGCACAGCACGACAACAGATTTGGATGCAAAGAGACGCAGCGCGCCATGCAAATAAAACGCTTTTTTGCCGAGGACATGCGACAGGCCATTCGCAAAGTCGAGCGCGAGCTCGGCCCCGAAGCCGTCATCTTGTCCAACAAGAAAGTTCCGGGTGGCGTCGAAATTGTCGCAGCCATGGATTTCGACGATGCGCTGCTGAGTAAAGAGCTGGGCAGTCTCACCTCACCCACGCCGCAGCTCCCCGCCGAACCTCGCCCGCTCAACAAATCTCCAACCGCAGTAGCGCCGTCACCAAGCGCACCGCCTTCACCGCAGGCGCCACGTCACGACTCCAACTACTGGTCGCAAGAACCTTCGTTGGTACAGATTCGCAGCGAGCTTGCCGATCTGCGCAATTTACTCGAACGCCAGATGAGTGGGCTGGCCTGGGGTGACGAAGCGCGACGGCACCCGGTGCGCGCAAAAATTATCCGCGATTTAATGGAGCTGGGTCTTGACCCTGAACTGGCCCGCTCAATTGCGACGCGTGTGCCTGACGATTTAAGTGCTCAACATGGTTGGATCAAGGCGATTGAAACGCTGGTCGCCGACGTTGCGGTGGCCAACGACGAAGTGCTGGAGCGCGGCGGAGTAGTTGCATTGGTTGGCCCGACCGGTGTCGGCAAGACCACCACGATTGCCAAGCTGGCCGCGCGTTATGCCTTGCGTCACGGTCGCAAGCGCGTGGCGCTGGTGACCATCGACAACTACCGCATCGGCGCGCATGAACAATTGCGCACCTACGGCCGCATCATGGACGTGCCGGTATACACGGTAAAAAGCCCGGAAGAAATGCGCGGCACGCTCAACGATCTGGTCGACAAGGATCTGGTGCTGATCGACACCGCCGGCATGAGTCATCGCGACAAACGCATTCAGGAACAATTCGCCATCCTCGGTGCCGCACGCCCGAATCTGAGTACCTACCTGGTGCTGGCGGCAACCACGCAATTTAGCGGCCTGGCAGAAATCGCCCAAGTGTTTAAGGGCTTGTCTTTACAAGGCTGTGTGCTGACTAAGCTGGACGAGACCACCCAACTGGGCGGTGCCTTGTCGGCGGTGATCGCACATCGTCTGCCGTTGCTGTACCTAAGCGACGGCCAGCGTGTGCCGGAAGATCTGCACGTGGCGCGCGCCAAAAACCTGGTGTACCGCGCCGTGACCTTGCAACGTAAAGCGGGTCATGTGGCGGTCAATGAAGAATCCTTGGAGTCTGCGTTTAGAGGGGCGGTTGTCAATGCTAATGTCTGACGTCAATATCGACCAGGCGGCGGGTTTGCGCCGTATTGTCAAGCCACGGCCCGTGCGTGTTATCGCGGTGACCAGCGGCAAAGGTGGTGTCGGCAAAACCAATGTGTCGGTCAACCTGGGCATCGCGCTGGCGCAAGAAGGCAAAGAAGTCATGTTGATGGATGCCGACTTCGGGCTGGCCAACGTCGACGTCATGTTGGGTTTGCATCCCACCTACAACTTATCGCATGTCATCAGCGGTGATCGCACGCTGGAAGAAGTGATTGTCTCAGGCCCCTCGGGTTTGCGCGTGGTGCCCGCATCGTCGGGTGTGAAGAAAATGGCCGAGCTCGACATTACCCAGCACGCCGGTGTGATCCGTGCCTTCAGCGAGTTGAGTCACGAGCTCGACGTATTAATCATCGACACCGCCGCAGGCATTTCCGAAAGCGTGGTGAGCTACGCACGTGCTGCGCAGGAAGTCGTGGTGGTGGTGTGCGACGAGCCTGCGTCAATAACTGACGCCTACGCGCTGATCAAATTACTGAACCGGGATTACGGGATTAATCGCTTCCGGATTCTCGCCAACATGGTGTTGAGCGCGCAGGAAGGCCGCACCCTGTTTCAAAAGCTGACTGCGGTCACCGACCGCTATCTGGATATCGCCATGGATTTCATGGGCGCAATTCCGCACGACGATTATTTGAAGAAGGCGGTGCAACGACAACGTGCCGTGGTCGATGCGTATCCACGCAGCAAATCAGCATTGGCATTCAAGAAACTCGCGCAAAAGACAGAACACTGGCCACTGCCATCCAGCGCGGGTGGACATCTTGAGTTTTTTGTAGAGCGGTTAATCATGGCCAGTCAACACGTGGGGAGTGAGCTTCGATGAGCGTCGCAGCGAAGTATATGAAGACCGAAACTGTGGTTCGTAAGAAATGCAAAAAAGACGCTTTAACGGTGCAGAAGTACGCGCCGTTGGTCAAGCGTATCGCCTACCACCTGATCAGCCGGTTGCCGCCCAGCGTGCAGCCGGATGACTTGATCCAGGCGGGCATGATCGGCCTACTGGAAGCAGCGCGAAACTACAATGCCAACCAGGGTGCCAGCTTTGAAACCTACGCAGGCATCCGCATCCGGGGGGCAATGCTTGACGAAATTCGCAAGAACGATTGGGCGCCGCGCTCGGTGCACCGGAAAGCGCGCATGGTCGCCGAGGTGGTGCGTGATATTGAAAACCGCACCGGCCGCGACGCACGTGATCATGAAATTGCCGAAGCCATGGGTCTGACGCTGGATGAGTATCACCAGATTTTGCAGGACTCCAACGGCCACAAGATTTTCAGTTTTGAAGATCTGGGTGTCGATGATGACTGCATGTCGATCGGTATGAACGAACATTTGCCCGGTCCGCTGGAAGGGCTGCAGCGTGAGGATTTCAAGCGCAATTTATCGCAGGCCATCGCCGGATTGCCGGAGCGCGAACGCCTTGTCATGTCCCTGTACTACGACAAAGAGCTAAACCTTCGCGAGATCGGTGCCGTAATAGGGGTGAGTGAATCGCGCGTCAGTCAGATTCACAGTCAGGCCGTGATCCGTTTGCAGGCACGCTTGAATCCGTGGACCACCTGACAGCACAAGTCGCAGGTTTTGAATAATTAAAGTAAGAGCATCCAGGCGAAAGATGTCGCGGGGCTGATCGGAGGCTTACCTTGAACAAGAACATGAAAATCCTGATCGTAGATGACTTTTCTACGATGCGCCGGATTATCAAGAATCTGTTGCGTGATCTGGGCTTCAACAATACTGCTGAAGCCGATGATGGCAATACGGCGTTGCCCATGCTTAAGAGCGGCGATTTTCAGTTTCTTATTACCGACTGGAACATGCCCGGCATGCAAGGCATCGACCTGCTCAAGGCGGTGCGGGCCGACGATAAACTCAAGACCTTACCCGTAATGCTGGTCACCGCCGAACAGAAGCGCGAACAAATCGTGGCCGCCGCCGAGGCTGGCGTCAACGGTTACATTGTTAAACCATTCACCGCTGCGACGCTGAAGGAGAAGATCGACAAGATCTTCGCGCGTATCGAAGCTGCCGCATAACAACATCCGGGGAAGAATTCATGGCGGTGCAAACGGTAATTAGCGATCAAGTTCTGGCAGCCGCAGAGCGCTTGATTGTCGAGATGCGTTCCGGCAACGAACATCAAGCCGCGCAAGCACTTGACGAACTGGTGCGGGCGCGCGAGGTCAGTTTGTTTCAGGAACTCGGCAAGCTGACGCGCGAATTTCACGACGCGCTGGCCGGTTTTCGGGTCGATTCGCGCGTGTCTGACATGGCGGAAAAAGATATCCCGGATGCCCGTGAACGTCTAAACCACGTGATCACCATGACACAAAATGCCGCCGACCGGACCATGAGCGCCGTCGAACATTCATTTCCGTTGGTGGAAGACATCGCCAATGTCGCGGTGAATCTGCGCGCGCAATGGCAGCGCTTTCAAAAGCGCGAAATGAACGCACAGGAATTTCGCGAGCTCGCCAAAAGCATTGATGTGTTTTTAGGCACCACCGAAACCAAATCAGCGGACCTCAAATCCAAGCTCAATGACGTATTGATGGCGCAGGATTTTCAGGACCTCACCGGACAGATCATCAAGCGCGTTATCACGCTGGTGGAAGACGTCGAAGCCAATCTGGTGAATTTGATAAAACTTTCCAGTAATAAAGCAGTGCCAGTCAACACCCATCCCGAGTATCACGAGTCGATCAAAGCCGAAGGGCCGGTGGTGCCGGGTGTTGTAACCCACGGCGCAGTGGCCGGGCAGGACGCAGTCGACGATTTACTTTCGAGTTTGGGATTCTGAGGGAACGGCGATGGCGTTTGAAGCGGACGAAGAAATACTGCAAGACTTTCTTGTCGAGGCAGGTGAGATTCTCGAGCAGCTGAATGAGCAGTTGGTCGAGCTGGAAAATCGTCCCAACGACAAAGACCTGCTGAACACCGTATTTCGCGGCTTTCACACTATAAAAGGCGGTGGAAGTTTTCTGAATCTGACGGCGGTTGTGGCAGTATGTCACCGCGCCGAAGATGTTTTTAATACCTTGCGTAACGGTCAACGTCGCGTCGATGCAGCGTTGATGGACGCCATCCTTCCGGTTCTTGACATATTAAACGGCCAGTTCGATAAATTGCGTGCGCGTGAAGAACCCGCCGCTGCGCCGCTGGTTTTGCTCCAGAAGCTTGAAGTATTTGCCCTGCCCGAAACAGCGTCTCAGGCGGTTCCAGTCGAGCCCGTGGTGGACGACGACATCACCGATGCCGAATTCGATCAACTGCTCGACAACGTGCAGAACGCCAAACCTGCGGTGGTCGCAGCGCCAGCGGCGGGCGAAGAAATCAGCGAAGCGGAGTTCGATGCGTTGCTGGATTCTTTGCATGGCGCACCGACGGCACAATCCAGCGCGCAGATGCCGACTGCACCGCCAGCGCCCACCGCGCCGGTTTCGACCGTAGTAACAAAATCAACGGACGAGATTTCCGACGACGAATTCGAGAATTTGTTGGATCAGCTGCATAGCAAGAACAGTGCGCCTAACGCCCCTGCGTTCACCGCACCCAAAGCGCCGGTGCCGGTCGCGAAGGCCGAACCGCCGAAGCCTGCGGAGCCTGCCAAAGATGCCCGCCTGAAACTGGTGGAGCCCAAACGCAAAGTGGCTGCACCGCGCGACGATGCCCACCGCACAGCCGCTGCGCGCGTTGAGGAGCCACATGAAGACAAATCTGACGCCGCGCGCGCCGGAGATGACAAAGGCGGACAGAAAGGCAAAGACGCCGCTGCCGATACCACAGTGCGGGTCGACACCAAGCGATTGGATCAAATCATGAATCTGGTGGGCGAGTTGGTGCTGGTGCGCAATCGCTTGTCAACCTTGGAGGCGTCGCATCGCGACGAGGAAATGATCAAGGTCATTTCCAATCTCGATGTGGTCACGGCCGACTTGCAGGCGGCGGTGATGAAAACGCGCATGCAGCCGATCAAAAAAGTGTTCGGACGTTTTCCACGCGTGGTACGCGATCTGGCGCGCAGTCTCAATAAAGAAGTCAATCTCGAGTTACACGGAGAAGAAACCGATCTTGACAAAAATCTGGTCGAAGCTTTGGCTGATCCGCTGGTGCATCTGGTACGTAACGCCGTCGATCATGGCATCGAGATGCCGGATGTGCGTGAGCGGAACGGCAAGGTGCGAGCCGGAACCATCACGCTCGCGGCGCGCCAGGAAGGCGATCATATTTTATTGACCATTGAGGACGACGGCGGCGGTATGGACCCAGATGTGTTGCGGCGCAAAGCGGTCGAGAAGGGCGTGCTGGTGCAGGACATTGCGGATCGACTCACCGACACCGAATGTTTTAATTTGATTTTCCTGCCGGGCTTTTCCACCAAGGACGAGATTTCAAGCATCTCCGGGCGCGGCGTCGGCATGGATGTTGTCAAGACCCGCATCGCCCAGCTCAACGGCGTGGTGGAAATATTCTCGCAACGCGGCAAGGGCACCACGCTGTCCATCAAAGTGCCGCTGACGTTGGCGATCATGCCGACGCTGATGGTGAAACTGAAAAACCAAACGTTCGCGCTGCCGTTGGTAAACGTGAGCGAAATTTTGCATCTCGATTTGCGCCTGACCAATGTCGTCGACGGTCAACTGGTCATCATGGTGCGCGAACGCGCGTTGCCTTTGTTCTATTTGCGGCATTGGTTGGCGCACAACGCAAGTGGTGATGAATTGCCGCAGATGGGTCATGTGGTGGTGGTGACGGTGGGCGCCATGAAAGTGGGATTCATTGTCGATCATCTGGTCGGCCAGGAAGAAGTCGTGATCAAACCCCTTGGCGCGATGTTGCAGGGCACCAAGGGACTGTCCGGTGCCACCATCACGGGTGACGGGCGCATTGCGCTGATCCTGGATATTCCGGAGTTGATGCGTGCGTACGCGCGCCGCGCCGCTTAAGGACATCGTCATGAAAGTGCGCGTGCTGGTCGTTGACGATTCGAAGTTCTTCCGCCGTCGCGTCACCGAAATTCTCAACGCCAGTGCCGACCTCGAAGTGGTCGGCGTCGCCGAAAACGGCGAACAGGCGATTCAAAAAGTTCTCGAACTCAAACCCGATGTCGTCACCATGGACATCGAAATGCCGATCATGGATGGCATCAGCGCCGTGCGTCGCATCATGGCGCAACGTCCCACGCCGATTGTGATGTTCTCGTCGCTCACCAGCGAAGGCGCCAAGGCTACACTGGATGCGCTGGATGCAGGTGCTGCGGATTTTTTGCCGAAACGTTTCGAAGATATTGCCAAAGACAGAGATCAGGCGAAGCGCCTGTTGTGCGAGAAAGTGCATTCACTGGGCAGGCGCGGCGTCGCTGTGCCTGCACCACGACCGGTGTCGGCGCCGCCCGCTACTACGCATTCAGTCGCCGCACCACTGACCCCACGCCCGGTATCGACAACATCTTTACAGCCAAAACCTCCCACACCGGTAGCCGCTGCAAAACACTATGCTCCGACCAAGGGCGCGGTGAAATTGTTGCTGATTGGCACTTCTACCGGCGGCCCGGTTGCATTACAAAAAGTCTTGACCCTGCTCCCTGAGAATTTTCCGGTGCCAGTGTTGGTGATCCAGCACATGCCGGGAACCTTCACCCCAGCTTTTTCACAACGCCTCGATCAGGCTTGCCACATGCACGTGAAAGAGGCGGTCGATGGCGATGTGCTGAAACCAGGCAACGTGTATATCGCGCCGGGCGGGCGTCAGATGATTCTTGATCCGCGCGCATCGGCGCCAACCTTGCGCATCATCAATGGCGAGGCGGATCTCAACTACAAGCCGTCGGTGGATGTCACGTTCAGCTCCGTCAGCACGGCGTTTGCAGGTCCGGTGCTAGCCATCATCATGACCGGCATGGGCGCAGACGGGCGCGAAGGCGCGCGCGCACTCAAGGCCAAGGGTGCCGAGGTGTGGGCGCAGGATGAACAGTCTTGCGTGGTGTATGGAATGCCCGCCGCAATTGTCGATGCCGGACTTGCTGATCGCGTGTACGCGCTGGCCAAGATCGGCGAAAACATTATCCATAAGGTGATGTAGTGGATTTTCTCAGCATCCTCGGAATCTTGCTGAGCTTCGGTGCGGTGCTGATCGGACAGCAACTTGAAGGGGGCCATTTCAGCTCACTGGTCAATGGCCCGGCAATTTTGATTGTGATCGGCGGATCCGTGGGTGCGGCCATGTTGCAATCGCCGACGTCGATATTTTTTCGCAGCTTGCGCATGCTGCGCTGGATTTTTTTTCCGCCCCAAGTGCGCGCCGCAGAGGCGATTGAAAAAGTCGTGAACTGGAGCAACATCGCGCGCAAGGAAGGATTGTTAGGACTTGAAGCCGTGGTCGAAGCCGAAGATGACCTGTTTGCGAAGAAGGGCCTGCAGTTGCTGGTCGATGGCAGCGAGCCGGATGTGATTCGCGGCATCATGGAAGTGGAGCTTGACACCAAAGAGCATCACGATATGCAAGCGGCAAAAGTGTATGAGGGCATGGGCGGTTATTGCCCCACCGTTGGGATCATTGGTGCAGTGCTGGGATTGATCCACGTGATGCAGAATCTCGCCGACCCGTCCGCGCTGGGGGCAGGTATCGCCACCGCGTTTGTTGCGACCATTTACGGTGTCGGTCTGGCGAATCTGCTGCTGATTCCAATTGGCAACAAGCTCAAAGCACTGGTCAACGTTCAAACCCAGAATCGCGCCATGATGGTCGAAGGGTTGATTTCCATCGCGGAAGGTGAGAACCCACGCAACATCGAGACCAAGTTGCAGGGCTACCTGAATTAGGAGTCGCCTGGAGCGATCATCATGCCGTTCCGCAACAATGTCAGTACCGAGAGTATGTCGCGCAAAAAGAAGCACGAAGAGCCTGAAAACCTGGAACGCTGGTTGGTGTCTTACGCCGACTTCATTACCTTGTTGTTTGCCTTCTTTGTGGTGATGTACTCGATTTCATCGGTTAATGAAGGCAAGTACCGGGTATTGTCTGATTCGATTTCCAATGCGTTCACCGGGCAAGCCAATCCGATCAAGCCGATTAAAATGGGCGAGCCGATTAAAGCGCCGATCAAATCCGTGATTAACAAAGAGGCGGTGGAGAACGTGCCGCGGCCGCCACCGCGTACCACTGAGCCGCCACTGGTTGAGGCACCCACGCCGGGTGATGAACAACAGACGCGTGAATTAAACAGCGTCGCCGATGAAGTCGACACCGGGCTCAAAGACTTGATTGATCAGAAGCTGATTTCCGTAAATCGCGACAAGGCGTGGGTGGAAATCGAAATCAATACCAGCATTCTGTTCGGCAGCGGCAGCGCGGGTTTGCAGCCCGCCGCCATGCCGGTGATGCGAACGCTGGCAAAAATACTGGGCGCGAAAAAATACAACATCCAGGTGGAAGGCTTCACCGATAACGTGCCGATCAAGACCGAAGCGTATCCATCGAATTGGGAATTATCCGCCGCCCGCGCCGCGAGCGTGGTGCGCGTGTTTGCCGACGACGGCGTGTCGCCGCAGCGTCTGGCGGCGATTGGCTTTGGCGAGCATCGCCCCATCGCGGACAACAACAGCGAAGACAACCGCAAAAAAAATCGTCGCGTCCGCGTGGTGATTTTGCCGCCCGGCACAGAAGCGCGTGATGCGCAGTCACAGGCACGCATGTTCGGCGCGAGTGCGCCGAAACCGGCCGACATGACACCGGATTCCGGTTTCGCCGAATAGCCATCACGCATTATCCGCAGTCCCTCGTGTTCCTCCACGCAAGATCTGGCCCTGCTTTTGCAACATATCGGTGTAGTGCTGGTTTTTCGGCGCGTGCAGCGATTGACGCTTGTCAGTCATAAGTCGAGCGGGGTGCTGATGTGAAAATCTGGGCAATAGGCAATCAGAAGGGCGGGGTGGGCAAAACCACCACGGCGGTAACCCTGGCAGGAATCATGGCGGCGCGCGGCCATCGTACCTTGATGGTGGACCTGGACCCGCATGGCTCGCTTACCGCGTATTTCGGGCTCGATCCTGATCAGGTGGACGACAGCGCCTACCGCTTGTTCAACGACAAAAAGCTGAGTCCGGAGCGGGTCGTGACAGAAACCCGTTTCAACCGGTTATTCATGTTGCCCGCCTCCACGGCGATGGCAACGCTCGACCGGCAACTGGGTGCGCAAAATGGTCAAGGTCTGGTCATCAGCGCCGCTTTGCAAAATCTCAAAGACAAGTTTGATTTCGTGGTGATTGATTGTCCGCCGACGCTGGGCATTTTGTTGGTTAACGCCTTGGCGGCTTGCGAGCACCTGATCATTCCAGTCCAGACCGAATTTCTGGCGATTAAAGGATTGGAGCGCATGCTGCACACGCTCAGCATGATTCAGCGTTCCACACGCCGCGATTTGCCCTATACGATTTTGCCGACCATGTTTGATCGCCGCACGCGTGCTTCACAGGAAAGTCTCGATCAGATGCGCGCTAAATATGTCATGCGTCTGGCCAGCACCGTGATTCCGGTCGATACCCATTTTCGCGACGCCAGCCGTCAGGGCGTGCCGTTGCCGATGCGCAGTATGAGTGAGCGCGGGGTATTGGCGTACGCCGCACTGGTCGATCAGCTTGTGCCGGTGGTTGTACCGGCGGCGCGACAAACCGGTGGCGCAGAAAATGTTATCCCGCTGAATGCAGCCTACAACGAGCGGGCCATGTCGTCATGAACCCGCAAAACAGCCACATTTGTGAAGATCAACGGCAGGCATTGAGTACTTATCTGGAGTCGCTGCTGTCGGGCCCGGAAATGTCAATATCGGTACCTGTATCGGCACCAATCCCTGCGACGGCACCCGCGATAGAAGCGCCGAAATTGGTGGCCGACCCGGGATCAGGCACGAGCATTAAATGCTTTGTGTTCACCGTGGCCGGTTTAAAGCTCGCGTTGCCGCTGGCGCGTGTCACAGAAATTGTCGACTTCTCAGAATGCCGTAGTGCCGCAGCAGGGTCGTTGCTGCTGGGCGAGTTGGTGCAGAACGGCCACACCGTGCCGGTGCTTGACAGCGCGCGCGTCATGTTACCCGACCGCAATGTAACGCCGTCATATCAGTGGTTGCTGATTGTTGATCACGGTAGTTATGCGTTGGCCTGCGATTCGGTCGAACCGAATATGGACGTTGCGCATGACGCGGTGCGTTGGCGTACTCACTTCACTAAACGGCGCTGGCTGGCCGGTACCTTGCTGCAACAGCGTTGTGCGCTGCTGGATGCTGATGAGATTTACGACCAAAGTGCCGGTACCAGCTTAAGAAACTGAATTTTTCGACGACAACAGCATTGACTCAGAAACACGTCACGCAAGGGCTCGCCCAATGAATACAGCACTACAACAACAACCTGGTGATCCCGTCCTGCGCTGGGTAACGTTCCGTCTGGATAAGGAAAAATATTGCATCAACGTCATGCTGGTGCAGGAAGTACTGCGTGTTTCAGAAATTGCTCCGGTGCCCGGTGCGCCGAGCTACGTGCTCGGTATCATCAATTTACGCGGCAACGTCGTGACCGTGGTCGACACCCGCAAACGTTTTGGTTTGATGCCAAAAGAGATCGACGATTCAACTCGCATCGTCATCATCGAAGTGAACAGCAACGTGATCGGCATGCTGGTGGATAGCGTCGCGGATGTGGTGGATTTGCGTAAATCCGAAATCGAAAGCGCACCCAATGTCGGCACCGAAGAAAGTTCGAAATACATTCAAGGCGTGGCCAGCCGCGAGAGCGAATTGCTGATTGTCGTCGATCTCAACAAATTCCTTTCCGAGGAGGAATGGGGCGACATGGCCAATGCGGTTCGAATCTGAAATGCCCATGAGAACTGGTGATGAGCGTTGAAACCTTGACCATGATGAGTTTGACCAGCGCGCTGATCAACGTCGTGCTGCTGGCCGGAGCGCTTGCAATGATCTGGCACCAGCGCGTGTTGAAAGCACGCACCGGCCAGGCGCTGCGCGACGCACGCGACGACTTGTCAGCGGTAGTCTCCGCCGCCCTGGGCGTCGGTCAGCGCGTGGAATTGCTGGAAGAAAAAGTGCGTCGCCAAACCGAACGCATCGAACAAC
Source organism: Gammaproteobacteria bacterium (assembly GCA_031370545.1). GTDB lineage: Bacteria > Pseudomonadota > Gammaproteobacteria > SG8-11 > SG8-11 > UBA6921. Next base: position 4,415 of record JANMQQ010000140.1, on the reverse strand, counting down.
GCGATTTATCCGAGCCGTTACAACAATCGTATCGCCAGGCGATGCAACTGATCGACTCAGGCGCCGACATTCCCACCCTGGTGGAACGCTGCGGCGTCACACGCGGCGAAGCCGAACTGCTGGAAAACCTGTATCGTGCGGATGCTACAAAACACGTCACGGTTAAGTAAATACCAGGCACCCGCGTAGTCGGCATTCCGTTTTTAGCTCTGAACAATCCCCGTATTTTCGATAATCGCTGCTCTACGCCGAGTGTGCAATGTCACGCGCGCCAGATTCGTCATTCCCGCGCAGGCGGGAACCCAGTATTTGAAAACGTTTTTTTGAATCGGTAACTTTTGTATTCCCGCCTGCACAGGAATGACAAGAATTTGAGTTTAATTATAAGTGACAACCGTTGCGCAATCTCCTGCCTGACGAGCGCGGCAGTGAAAGCAGAAGGGAGAACGTGGGAGGCTTTCAGGGGGCTTTGTACATTTTGCAAGAATATTAAACGGGGCGTACTCGCCTTTTTTAGCTGTCGCTACAGACACAAGTCATAGACGCCTCACTCAAGCACGCATAAAATCCTCGGCAGCGCTGGGGGGCGACTTTGTCGTTCGCAGCAAGGTTCGATGCCCCGCAACATAATCGCTTCCCTCACAAATTTTAAGCGCACGTCAAAGCGCGCAAATCGTTCTACATAAAACTCTTCCGGCGTAGTTGCGCGTTGCTTCGGAATAACACAGGAAGTGGACAATGAAACTGTTCTGCGGCGTAGGAATTCTTGGCAGCCTCGTGCTGGTCGGCTTGGCGGGATGCAGCGGCGCTGCAAGCGATGCAAGCGGCGGTACAAACAACAACACAAACCAGAACAACAGTGCCCCGGTCGCGCAGAGCGTCGCACTCGTCGTGAACACCACCCCCGCGAACGTTGGTAGCGTCCTCACCGCAAGCTACACCTACTTCGATGCCGACGGCGACGCTCAAGGTGCAAGCGCGATTCGCTGGTTGCGTAACGGCACAGCGATTACCGGCGCCTCGGGCAAGAGCTATACAGCAGTCAACGACGATGCCGGGCAATTGATTGTGTTTGAAGTCACGCCGAAAGCCGCAAGCGGAGTTCTCAGCGGCAGCGCCACGCCATCGAACGGTGTCGCCATCATTAAAACGTACACCGTCGGCGGCACGGTTTCGAACTTAATCGGCAATGGATTGAGTTTGTCGCTAAGTAGCAACAACACCAGCACGGAGACCTTGGCGATTAGTGTGGGGATGTTGACATTTACCTTCGGCACGTCGGTTGCGAGCGGCAGCACGTACACGCTGACGATCACGACCAACCCCACGGGACAGACTTGCGAGTTTGCGAATAGCACTAACACCACCACTGGCAGCGTGCGCAGCAACCCCGTGAGTGAAGCCCTGTCGTGCACCGCCCCCATCACCAGCAAACTCAACGACACGGGCATCACTGACCAGCAGTGTTACCAAGCGGGCGTCGATACCTTGGTGCCTTGTATTAAAACCTTTACTACCGATGCGCCAGCATTGAATGACGCGCAAGACGGCATGGTCGGGCGTGATGCGAATGTAGCGACCAACGGCGGCACCGACGGCAAGCTGGGCTTCAGCTTTGCCAGCGTCGCGGGCGGCTGCGTTCAGGACAACGTTACCGGCTTGATGTGGGAAGTGAAAACCGCAGACGGCGGCTTGCGCGACTGGACCCACACCTACACTCATTACGACAGCACCACCACGGCGCAAAAATCAATTGGCACAGCTCCTACCCAGGCCGAGATCGATGCTGCAACCAATAGCATCGGGTTTAAAAACAGCGTGAATAATCAAACGCTGTGCGGTTTTAGCGATTGGCGCCTGCCCACTGTCGACGAACTGCAAAGCATTGTGGACTATGGTGTGGCTGCTCCTGCCCCTGCCCCTCTCATTGACGCAACCTGGTTCCCCAATACGCAGGGCGGCGTGTTTTGGTCGGCTTCGCCCTATGCTGGCAGTTCTGACAGCGCCTGGGTCATCGGTTTCGGCTCTGGTCAAGTCTACGGCGGTCTCCGCTACGGTAGTGGTGTCTCTGTGCGGTTAGTGCGTGCCGGTCAGTCACCAACCCTTCCTCGCTACATCGTGTCCGCTGACGAGCAAGAGGTCGCCGACAGTCAAACCCATCTGATTTGGCGGCGTTGTCCTGAGGGCATGGTGTTCAGCGGCGGCACCTGTACGGGAACCGCCGGCGCGTTTACCCATGAAGCAGCCTTGATGCGTGCCAGAGACCAAGCCAGCAGCACCAGCATTGCCTGGCGCTTGCCGAATGTTAAGGAGCTTGCCAGCATTGCCGACAGAAGCAGAAGCCGCAGCAATCCGGCAATTGATTCCACAGCTTTCCCGGCTACACCAGCAGGTTATTTTTGGTCGGCTTCGCCCTTCGTTGGCTATTCTTCCTTCGCTAGATACGTCAATTTCTACAATGGCAACGTCGACGACAGTGTCCGCTCCAATAGTGTCTATGTGCGGCTGGTGCGTGCCGGTCAGTGATTGGTATCTGGGTATTGATGGGTTGGGTGGGTGAACGCGCAGCCGTAGAGTGTGCCACGCGCATGCGGGTGGCCTCTGGTTAACATGGCGCCGAGGTCGGCATGCAGAAGTTCCGATCCATGGCATATCTGGGCGGCTTACTTGTATTACTCGCAGTAAACATTATAAGCAGGCTGAGGCAGCCTCTTTAGCTTACGAGCCGATTCACTGTGAGGACGGGTACGATGGCAGACCTATATTTTTATCGAAGCCTGAGCGTATTGGTGTGGCCAGCATGGGGAGGGCATTGGGCTGCGGTTAGCGGAGTCGCCGGAAGCTCAAGGCTTCAACCTCTACCGCCCGGCCTGTACAACACAACATCGGCCGACGCGAACTCACAGGCTACACGTCTAACATTGGCCTGGCATTTCAAGACCAGACGGGAAAAGGATTTTTTGTACCTATTTTCCCAACGTTTTCTACTTCGAGAGGCGCATCGGGTGGGCGGCTTGGAATACATCCTGATGGAAATGTTCCGGGAACGGAAGGCTGTATCGGGTTAAAGGATGCGGATGCGTCGTCCTTCTACAAGGCCATTGGTGGCACAGCCCCCAGCGCGCAGTTAACGCTGGAGGTTTACTAAACTTCGTAGAGTTGCATGGGAGCATTTTAATGGTGGCTCGTCTCGTTTTGATATGTTTTGCACTGTTCGGTTGCGTGGTTGTCTCCGGAAACCAAGATTGCAATACAAACCTTGACGCATGGCTTGACTGTAACAACCCGCCTGTCATCGCGTACCTAAACAGCCTTCGTGTCAGCGACATCGGGAAGTCGTTAAAAGGCGTCGTCCTGTCAGACAACACTTTGGCGTTGGCTGGACTCACCTTTCTGGGCCAAGTCAACAAAGTCCCGTCGGGTGTACATCTGTTTCTTTTCAAACAGGGGGAACACCCTGTCGCCTATCTTTGGGTAGAGAAGGACGCAAAGGAATTTGAACTGCCCACTTGCGAAGAGTGGGGGCCGCCTGGGTCAGCACATGTACTTTCCGGAGATGTATACACGTGGGATGCGGCACAGCCTGCGCATGGTGTCATTCAGGTTGACTGTGTTGCAAAGTTATGGGAATAGGCAATGAATTCTGGAACTGTGCAGGGGCAAGGTCGTTGATTTCCTGTTTCGGGCAATAGATTGATGCGCGAGCCGTGGGGTTCGCCGCGTGCATGCTGCGCGGCGCGGAATCCAAGGAAACGCCGATTAAATCGAATTTGTAAGTCTGCCGTCCTTCCCGCGCAGGCGGGAATCCAGTGATCTCAGGTATTTTCTGGATGCCCGCCTGCGCGGGCACGACGAGAAAACGATTTAATCGGCGTTTCCCCAAAGTGCTCGGTGTTATCCATGATGTGCAATCGGCAATGGGTTCACCGTCTGCATACTGGCGCATGAAGGGTGGCTTCGACCGGCCCGGCGATACACCTGGCGGTGAGGGCGGGTTCATGAGCTGCTTGCGTACGATGGTGGCAGTTGTGCGTCCAGCCAAAATTTCATGCCACGAGGCGGGCGAAACTGGCGCGCTGTGCTGCCAGTTTCGCGAACTGCGGCGCGCGTTTGAAGTCGCTAGCAAACTATGTAGCGGTAGCTGAGCAGTCTTCCATATTCGCATCGAACAGTGGTTGCTGGAGCTCGACGGTGATCTGTATGTGTACGATGGCGATACCAATACCTTGTCAACGGCGCTTCATACTATCGGCGGCACCAATCCATATGTCCCCTCACTAGTGTCCGGTTAAATTGTTTGCCGATGTTTTGAAAGCCAAGACTGGCGCGGGATTCCGAGCGATGAAGGGTGGTGTCGATTTGAACAGAGATTACCTATTCGTGCGATCTTCCGGTTTTCTACCCGGAGGTTGGCA
>JANMQQ010000129.1:0-5190 GCA_031370545.1 Gammaproteobacteria bacterium | reverse complement strand
GTTTCGTGCGCATGGCGCACGCTACATTGCTGAGGGTACAGGTCTCGGTAATATGGGGCTACTGGCCCAGTTCCGCCAGTTCGCGATGCAGCAATTCATCGTCGCCGAGGTTGAGTTCTACCAGGCGGCGCAGATGCGTGATGCTGTCGAGGTCGATGTGTTCACATGCCAGGCCGATGCGTTCGGCTCCGATATGCGCAACGCGCATGTCCATGCGAATCACCGACTCACCGCTGTCGAGTGGGATCTCAATTCCGATCACATCACCCATGGCTCCTTTCCATTTGGGCGGTTTGACAATCAATGCGCCTTTGAGCGAAACGTCGATCACGCGCACCGTGGCTGCGCTGACCATGCGACCGGGCATATCGAATGGAATGCGTTTGAAGCGGCGTTGTTCTTTGCGCATAAAGCCTCGCTGGTGCGGCGGCGGTGGTGCTCGATTGGTCTGACAGGATGCTGATACCGTCTGCCACGGAACGTATCAGCATCCTGTCAGTGTAGTCTTGAGTGGAATGCGCCAACGGGCGCTGCAACGAGACTGCAACTGTATCGGCATTCCGCTAGAATTCTTGCCACCACTCTTTGGGAGCCGTGATTGTGAGATTGAGCGCGAAGCAGTTCCGTGACTGGGACAACCGGTGCATTACCTTGCTGGGCATGTCCGGCGTCGGCAAAACGCGTCTGGCGATGATGCTGCGGCGCAGTCACTGGTTTCATTTTTCCGGTGATTATCGTATCGGCACGCGCTATCTCGACGAGCCCATCCTTGACAATATCAAGCAGCAGATCATGCACATTCCGTTTTTGCGTGACTTGTTGCGCACCGACTCGATTTACATCCGCAATAATTTGTCAGTGGACAACCTCAAACCGGTGTCGAGTTTCCTGGGCAAACTCGGCAACCCGGAGCGCGGCGGGTTGGGTTTGGCGGAATTCAAATACCGGCAGGAACTGCATCGCGTCGCAGAAATTGCCGCGATGCGCGACGTACCGGAATTCATTCGCAAGGCGCAGGAAATTTACGGCTACCCGCATTTTGTCAACGATGCAGGCGGCAGCGTGTGTGAACTCGATGATCCGCAAACCATCGACACCGTCAGCAAGCACACGCTGGTGCTTTATATTCAGGCCACCAAAAATGACGAGCAGGCCTTGATCCGGCGCGCGGTCGAAGATCCCAAGCCGCTGTATTACCGCGAGGCATTTTTGGATGAGCAACTGGCGGTGTACATGGCCGAAAAAGAAATGCAGTATGTCGCGCTAATCGAGCCGGACGACTTCGTGCGCTGGATGTTCCCGCGGTTGTTTTATTCGCGCATTCCGCGTTACGAGGCGATTGCTGCCGAACACGGCTACACCGTCACCACCGATGAAGTGGCCAAAATCACCGACGAAGCCGGGTTTTTACATTTAATTGAAACGGCACTCGATCGCCACACCTGAGATGTATGGCTCAACGAAAATGACTTACTGTCTTTAACCAACAACTGCACTTGCGAAAGGACGCAACTACCATGACTATCCCGCTTTTTCCAAACGAACTGACCGTACTGATCGAGCCGACGGTTTCAAAAGCGACGCTGACGAAGGCCCAGAAGCAGTTCAATACACTGGTGAAGAAGATCGAAAAGCTCAAAGCGCAACTGGTGGAGTGGCATGAAATGGTGCCGCGTCACAGTGAACGCCTCAATCGCGAATACCAGCCCTTGCGTGCGTCATTCAACCTGCTGCGCATCGAACTCATCACGCTGCTGGATCGCGCCCGCACTGAAAAACGTTTGACCAAAAACGAAACGAAAAAAATTCGACACCTGATCCCATCGATTACTGCTGAGCTGATGACCGAGCAACCCAGCACTGCGGTCAAGGCGCTGCACGACAAATACAGCGACGTCGGCTACGACGAGCAAAACGAGGAAGTCGACGACGCGGTGAAGTCAATGATGGGAGAAGTGTTCGGGCTTGACATCGGTGACGATGTCGACATCTCCGACCCGGAACAGTTGCGCGCCGTGCTGGAACAAAAGGCGCAGGCGGAGCGCGAGCGGCAACAACCGAACGACGTGCGCCGCGCCAAGGGCAAAAAATCCGCGCGGCAGATCAACCAGGAACAGCAGAAAAAATCCGACGCAGCGCTGGTGCAAAAATCCCTGCAAGAAGTTTTTCGCAAACTGGTGGCGGCACTGCATCCCGACCGCGCTCCGGATGACGCCGAACGCGTGCGCAGAACCGAACTGATGCAGCGTGTGAACGTCGCCTACGAAAAGAAAGATTTACTGCAACTGCTGGAGTTGCAAATCCAGGTTGACCAGGTCGGCGTGAGCGCGCAGTCAGACGAACGACTGAAGCATTTCAACACGCTGTTGCAAGAGCAAACAGAAGTGTTAGCGCAAGCACTAGCGGAAGCGCAACTGCCATTCCGGTTTCAGCTCGGCCTGCCGCCGTTTGTAACGCTGTCAGTCAACGTGGTCGTGGCGCAGATGGAGCAGGATATTCGCAGCATGAACTCCGCTGTAACATCCTTACGGGACGACCTGCTCCTATTTCAAGATACCGCGCAACTCAAGATCTGGCTGCGCGACTTCAAGATTCCGAAGGAGCCGGAGTTTGACGATTTGATGGAGGAGTTTATGATGTCGCCTTTTGGAATGCGGTGACCCCGGCCAAGGCGCACGCCGACCGTGTGCGGCGAGCTGTTGCGACAGTGAGTCATGGAGTTCTGCATGGAGATTAAGGTGAGGAGTTTCAATAATGCAATTATGCAAGCCTGACCCTGTGATTATGACCCTGTGACTCTGTGACTGACCCTGTGACAAGCCTGACCCTGTGACCTGTGACCCTCAAGCTGACCCTGTGTCCCTGTATCCTGCTCGGTGTCTCTGCTGCGAGAAACTGGCAATGAATTATGAGCATGCTGTCTTTCGTCGGCACCCTCATTTGGCTTCGATGAATGTCAACGGAACCTAGCTCTTCAGAGCTGTGCCTAACTAATCCATCTGGCTGATTCTTGCAGTGCGTAAAAATCTCATAGTGCGCGGCGTCATGTGTGTGGGGCACGCTTGAATCATCTACTTTGGAGAATTGCGTTATGAAAACAAAATTGAAAAGGGGGCATGGTCATGAAATATAACAAGCTGGCCACCCTCACCGTCCTGCTATGCGCTGCTGCAAATCCGGCCTGGAGCGGCGTGCCGCACGGAATCCAACGAACCAACACGAGCCAGCAAACCGCTACGAGCATCGCGCAAGTCGGCGTCGCCCAATCGTCCGCGAACGACGAATGCGCGGGTATGGCATCTCTGGAAAAAGAGATCGGGTCCTTGCGATCCCGCATCGACGACATGTTGGCCGAACTGCGCGTACGCGATGCGCGCAACATATCGCTGCGTCGTTAACCCCCCCTTAACCTTGTTGTAATTAGCCTCGCGTCCGAGGATGCGAGGGATGAGGGTTACTCGCCGTCTGAGTTTTCATTTCCATTCGGTAAATCAGTTAAGGGGAAGTCAATGAAAAAAACCAGCAAGCCAGTTTGTACTGCGTTATGGATAAGCTTGGCGCTCGCCGCAGGAATTTCGACCGCCGCGCAAGCAGTCACACGTAACTACTACGTTGCGGCCGAAGACGTGGTGTGGGATTACGCGCCGTTGGGGCAAAACATGGTCCACTGCATGGGCATGCCGGCGCCCTGTCCGATTCCGGCGCCGTGGACCAACAGCCATGTGTTCAACAAGATCCGCTACGTCGAATATACCGATCAAACCTTTACCATTAAAAAAGCGCAACCGTCTTGGCTGGGCGTGTTAGGCCCGGTGATACGCGCTGAAGTCGGCGACACTATCCTGGTTAACTTCTGCAATCGCAGCAACAGCGGCAATGCCTACGGCATGCATCCGCACGGTGTGAAATACGACAAAAACAGCGAAGGCGCCGCTTATAGCGGGCTCAACGGCACCCCGGCCAGCACCGGCGCACAAGTCCTGCCCGGTGCCTGCTTCACTTATGTGTGGCGAGCCGACGATGGCGCTGGCCCGGCGCTGGGCGATGTGAGTTCCAAAGTATGGTGGTATCACTCGCACGTCGACGAACCGATGGAAACCAACGCCGGTTTGCTGGGCCCGCTCATCATTACGCGCAAAGGCTGGGCCAAGCCCGACGGCAGCCCCATCGACGTCGATAAAGAGTTCGTCGTGTCGTTCTTCATTTTTAACGAGCTGGGCGGACTGGAAGAAGGTTTGATGCACAGCATGAACGGCTACATCTTCGGCAACCTGCCCGGCCTCGTCACCAAGAACCGCGACCGCGTGCGCTGGCACCTGATCGGCATGGGCAACGAGCTCGACCTGCACACGCCGCACTGGCACGGCGAAACCGCCACCATCGGCGCGCTGCTGATCGCGCGCCGCACCGATGTGGTGGAACTGCTGCCTGCCTCCATGGTCACGGCCGACATGAGAATGGATAATCCCGGCGAATGGTTGTTTCACTGCCATGTCGCCGATCACTTGCACGCGGGCATGACGGCAACCTATCAAGTCCTGCCGTAACGCCATGTCATGACAATTACGCCGCCTGGGTTTCGGGCGGCGTTTTCTTTTGCGGATTATTTTGGCGTCGGGTGCCGATGGCACCGTCCCCCGGAGGTCATTAGGGTTATCGGCAGGTGCTCGTGTTTTTTTGCCCCCTAGGTTCTATTGACATTCCAAATTTATCTATGGGAACGAGGCTGTTGTTCACCTTGAGGCCTCAATGAAACCATGAATCGAACGTAACGGGGTCATTAACGGGGCCAGGCTTGCATAAAAGCGTGGTCAGGCTTGCAGCAAAACGCAAAACGAAACGAAAACGGGGTCACAAAATGGGGTCAGGTCACAAAACGAAACGTAATAAAGAAACGGGGCCAGGCTTGGTTGCGGCTGGAAAACGAAAAACGGGGTCGGAAAAACGTGAAACGGGGTCAGGCTTGCAGGGAAACGGGGTCAGGCTTGGAAACGGGTCAGGAAACGGGGTCACAGGAAACGAAAACGGGGTCAGGCTTGCATAATTGTATTATCTGTTATCATCCAAAATTGCCTGTTTACTTAAATCCCCTGGAGACCATCGCATGGCCCGCAAACCAAGACTTCACGTGGACGAAGGCATTTATCACGTCATGCTGCGCGGCAACGGTGGGCAAGAGATCTTCTTTGA
>JANMQQ010000126.1:0-5301 GCA_031370545.1 Gammaproteobacteria bacterium | reverse complement strand
TTTCAAAAAATGCCTCCTCTACTTTTTTCTTGGTTTTGTCGGGTGCCCCTGGCCCACTCTTTTCGCTTTTGTTAGCCGCCGGGGGCCCTGGCCCCACGCTACCAATTCGCTCAGGTCACATCACTCAGAACAAAGCTTTTGCAGCGCAAGGACCGTGCGCCAATTTCGCGTGGTGGCAGCGACACCCAGTGCGCGCTCGAAGTAATTGTTGTTCAATTTTGTATTTCCGTAACCGTGCGGACAATGCAACAGTATCGCTCTTCCCACTAACACCGCACGCTCACCCTCCGCAGCAGGAAATTTTAGCGCCTTGAAACTGGCAACCGACACTGATTCGGAGAGAAACGTGCAGTGAAACAATTTCTCATCGCCGCCCGCCTTCGGCCAGAGCGGATTCGACCTTACAACTTGATCAAGTGCTTTATCAGAAATAGCAAGAACCGGAACTACATGCCCGAAATCTTTCTTGATCCGGGCTGCGATCATGGAAGCGAGTTCAAGCTCATCTGATTTTCCCGCACAAAAAACCACATTCCCGCTTTGTACATAAGTTCTGACTTCAGAGAAACCCAAACTTAAAAAGCTGCTCTGCAACTCAGGCATGCGAATGGACTTCTGCCCGGAGACGTTGATGCCACGCAATAGGGCTAAGTAGATGGTCATGACAGTTGAAAGTTACCGATGATCGACCGGCCATGAGCGACCGGAGCGGCGGTGTTGAACGCATAGGAAACGCCGATTAAATCGTTTTTTCGTCGTGCCCGTGCAGGCGAGCATCCAGAAAATACCTGAAATCACTGGATTCCCGCCTGCGGGGAATGACGGCAGGCTTACAAATTCGATTTAATCGGCGGTTCCCATATGGGTTATGCGGCAGCTTCGTCTGGAAGCTCCCATCCGGGAAATACCAGAACACCCGGATGGCACTTGAGCGCTTTAGCCAGAACTTTTGCACGCTCAACACCTAAACGGACGCGATCATTTTCGATGGCCGAGATAGTGGCTTGAGGAATACCAGAACGTTGAGCCAGCTGATTCTGGCTCAGATCCTGTAGCTCACGAAGAATGCGCACCGACTCACCGACCGAAACGGTAATACGCTTTTTTGCGGGACGAAACTCTCTCATTTTTACGGTCTCCGATAATCGTGCGCGGTTATGGACGCAATCTGGAACAGTAGTTCCTTGGTAACAACGCGATAGATTACCCGCCATTGAATCCCGATCCTGGAAGATCGGTAGCCACGCCATTCGCCAGCAAGTCCTTCATCATGAAACCCCTTAATCAATCGAAGGCCAGAAGGACCAGAAATGGCGGCGATATCTTTCCATTTCTCATATCGCTTGAGAACATCTTTGGGAATGGCTTTAACCTGTTTATCAACCCGACGATGCTCTTCAATGCGCCACATGCCACATTGTGGCTATACCTAATATGGTATGTCAAGACTGGAAATTGTTTTATCAACTCAATTTGGCGCATCAGCACACACACCGGTACACCATTATGAATTATCACCATCAAGCAAACCCCCTAGACCGCCAAGCAATGACCCCTCTTCCCGTCCACGCCCACCCGCAGCAGGTGCCGCCGAAATAATGCGATTCGCCATGCGGCTCAGCGGCAGCGATTGCAGCCACACTTTACCGGGGCCGCGCAAGGTTGCGAAGAACAAGCCTTCGCCACCAAACAGCGCGGTCTTGACTTTACCCACGTACTGAATGTCGTACGATACCGACGGCTGCAATGCGGCCAGGCAACCAGTGTCAACACGCAACCCCTGACCGGGCGCCAAGGTACGCTCCAGTAGCGTGCCGCCTGCGTGAATGAAGGCCAGGCCGTCGCCGTCCAGCCTTTGCATGATGAAGCCTTCGCCGCCGAACAAGCCAACGCCGAGTTTTTTCTGGAATGCGATGCCTAGCGATACGCCGCGCGCCGCGCATAAAAATGCATCTTTCTGGCAGATCAGCGTGCCGCCGAGTTCCGCGAGATGCATGGGCACGATCTTGCCGGGATAGGGTGCGCCGAACGCGACTTTGCGTTTGCCCGTGCCTTGATTGATGAACACCGTGGTGAACATGGATTCGCCGGTCAGCAGGCGTTTGCCTGCACCCATCAACTTGCCAAGCAAACCGGCCTGCTGTTGCGAACCATCGCCGAAAATGGTTTCCATCTCGATGTTGTCTTCCATGTACATCATCGCGCCCGCTTCGCCGACCGCCGCTTCCTGCGGGTCGAGCTCGATCTCGACAAATTGCATTTCCGCGCCGTAAATCTGAAAATCAATTACATCCATTGCCATATATCAACTCCGTATGTCTTGTTGAACCGCAACCACTAGCAAATGGGTACCGCAATCGCAAGTGTATGCTGTAGTTTGCACACCCCATCCCGGCAACTGCTCCTGCGTTGCTCTACCTTCCGCCATCCATGGCGGTCGCCAGCCTTCCCCCTGCAGGGGGAAGGAGCGGTTCGTGGCAGCATAAAATGGAATGCAGCATTAAAGCGTTATCACTGCACCTCACTCATCTATCTCCAGCTTCAACCCGTACTCCACGCCCGTGGCCGTCGCATGCCCGCGATTTTGCACACTTGCTGCATGTAACCGTACGGGAACAACTCATATAAACGTTGGCTTGCATTGTCCTTGTAACCCAGCTCGTCTTCCAGATACTTCATGACAAAGCGGGCATCGGCTGCAAGTCGGTGCTGGTCAAAATAATTTCGAATAAATTGCAGGATTTTCCGGTGTTCGTCGCTCAGTTGAATCCCCGCCTGCTGCGCGAGCTTTTCTGCCACTGCATCGTTCCAAGTTTCGGGATCGACCAGATAACCCTGGTCATCGGTTGCGATCACTACGCCGTTGACTTCAATTGCCATTTCACACTCCTCTCCATGGTGACAGTGCTTGACTATAACCGCCCACTGCCGGGATTACGTACGCCAGCGACTTTCGCGCCGACCGGATTCTTCGGCCGATAAGCGGTGACGGAGTTCAATCGTTCGGCCACTGACAGGTGCACTTGCTCGTTACCGAAATCGGTGTTGCCAATCTTGCGAAAATAACGCGAATGCATGATCCGGTAAAATCCACGCATGAACTCGTCGAAAGAATTTTGCATGCTGCCCGCATAATTGGCGGCGGTGATTTGCGGTATTTTACTCGCCTCGATGGCAAGTCCGCAGCTTATTGCGCGACCCTGCATCCAGGCCAGCGCGATGTCTGACAACTGCTCTTGCTCATAGCCGCCGCCGACGTTGGCATGTGCGCCGACGAACCACACTTGTTCCATGCGCTGGTTGGGCTGGGTGCTGGGTGCCCACAACGTGGGCGCGAAATTCTCGCGCCACTCATCCACCGCCAACGCATGGAACGCGTTCTCGACAATTCCACTCAGTTCGGTGTCGTGGAATTCATAATACGCTTTATTGAACCATTCGAACGATTCGATGGGAATGCCGAGCGCGCCAACGGTATCCCACACGCCGATGCATTTTATTTTGATAGTGCGCGAATAATTTTCACGAAAGAACACTGCGTTAGGGCCATCAGCGTGTTCATCACGAGTGCGGTAAAGCTGGTAGGCTTCGGGCACTTTACTGAGATTTTCAGGTGTGACCAGCCCCGAATTGCGGATCATGCCCACCAGACTGCGCGCAGTGTACGCGCCGCGACTGAACCCCAGCAGATAAACTTCATCACCCTCTTCGTAAATTTTGGCGAGGAAGCGATACCCCTCCTGAATGTTGGTTGATAGCCCCACACCGAACGCACCGCCGCGCACTTTGTTGTACCACTTGGTGCCGACGCCTTCGTCGTACCACTTGATCTGCGTCATGCCGTCGGTGCCTTTTTCCGCCACCGAATTAAAAAATTTCCATACATTGGTGCTGGTGTCGCCACCGATGTCGCCGTTGTTGTCAGGCGTGTTCCAGGTGCCATCAAAACACATTACGATGCGCTTGGTCATACCTACCCTCTCCCAAAAATATTGTTGTTTGAACGTTGTAGCTGAACCGAATCAAGGCTAATTATTCTTGTTGCCGCGCCGCGATCACGGACCTTTCTCGCCTGCATTGTGTGGTGTATTTACGTTGTCGCAACACCAGCGCACATTCGCGCATTTGATCATATCGCGCACGCTATTTTTAACGAATAAAGCGCGTTCAGACGGCGTACTGGGAAATCACCAAAGCACCACCTATACTGACCCGCAGCGAGCAATACTTGCTTGCGTCACTCGCTCTTGAGATCAACGACTGCATAGCGCACGCTTGATTCCAAGAGCGCGGAGATCTTTGTCCAACTCAGTGTAGGAGACTCAACGATGGCAGCAGTCAAAAAACTTTCCGGTGTCGCATTGGCCGCAGCAGCCGCAGGTTTGTTACTCAGCGGTGCAGTCTCAGCGGGCGAAGCAGACGCCAGCAAATCTACCGACGCGAGCATCAAATGCGCCGGGATCAATTCATGCAAAGGTCAAACCGCCTGCAAAAGCGCAAGCAATGAATGCAAAGGCAAAAACAGCTGCAAGGGCAAAGGCTTTCTCGCCGTGTCTAAAGAAGACTGCGTGGCCAAGAAAGGCACCGAATTGAAGGAAGAAAAAAATAACGCGAGCTGATGCCGTTGAGCCCGGCAGGGCCTGCCTTGCCGGGCTTTCTATTTAATGTAAACGTCTACCCCCTTCGTGTTCCGAATAGAATGTTTTGATCGTTCTGCAATTGATATCCCCCACGAATTTTCATCCGCTTGTAATACCAAACAAAACTCTCTTTGATGCGAATTACGCATGAATTCCGCTTGGGTTTCGACAGCCGTCCCCATTGCCACCCTGCGCGCGCCAGCTTAGCGTGATTAGTAAGGATGTTAAACCCACCGTTACTGAAGATCGCATCGTGTCAAATCTTTACAATTAAGCGCTTTACCGAACGAAGGGTGTGAGCGCAGGCGTGTGACTATTGTGATGACCAGGCAAATTCGACTCTTCAATATCACGAGGTAACTAGCATGAACGCACTGCGAGAAAAATTACGTGTAATGCAAAACTTGGGCTGGTTGGACCGGGTGATACGAGTGCTGGCCGGTGCAGTGATGCTCGGCTATCCCGTGTTTCTGATCATGACCAATGATGAGGTGCAATCGCCGTGGGTGTGGTATTCGATGCTGCTGTCGATTTATCCGTGGCTGACTGGAATTTTGGGCTTCGACCCGATCTACGCGCAGTTCGCGGTACGTAGCTGCGACACCTCAGGTACCAATCCCTGCGGCACCTTCCCGTATGAAGTGGACGCTGCGCTGGGACG
>JANMQQ010000088.1:0-7857 GCA_031370545.1 Gammaproteobacteria bacterium | reverse complement strand
ATAAATGCGGTTTTTAGCCTGATGTAGTCCGCTAACAAAAGCATCGTAAGCTTGCGGGGGTTTGAAGTTGGGCAAATAAGTGTCAAGGTAGTAGCGAATGCGCTCTTTGCCGCCAGTCACACGCAGCAATTCACCATAGAGCGCGTCATCCCACTCCCAGCTCAACCCGGCAGCGGTGAACGCTTGGTTAAATGCCACACGGTGGCCGTCGCGCTCGGTATCGGCAAGCGTTCCGTCAACATCGAAGATCAAGCCTTGTAGTTCACTCATCGACAATCTCACTATCGTTGGTATGGGTTTGGGTGGGAGAGACTACCGAATTAGACGCGAGGTTTCATCCCCCTATTCGTGACCCTGTCCGCACTACTTCGTATGCTGGCGATGATGCTATTAATCTATTACAGATATTGCAGACGCACTTGATTATCCAACGTATGGCGTGATACACAGTGTCCCCATGTCGCGCATCATCGCCTTCTTACTGATTTTTTTTGTCACAACAATGTACATTGCCTCGGCGAGCGACTTCCATTTTACCTTCGCCGGGACAGACCGCATTAGCGATACCGCGTGCATCGCCAGCGGCGACTGCGGCGAGGGCGGAACACAGCATGCGGTAGCCGATCCCGACCATTGCTCACACGGCAGCGCGCAATTGGTCGGTATGCCCTCCGCTTCACCGCTGCATTCGTTTCCAGAAGCGGCCGTCACGCCAGTGAAGGCCTCGATTTATTTCTCAGTCGTTAGCGCCCCCCCGACCACCCCTCCGAAAGCCTGACCCTCCCGTAGTTTGATTGCCGTTTTGCGCAGGGACCTGGCGCAGTCACGGTTTAGCGTTTCTTCGCTCAGCATTTGTTTCTGCGACGAGGCGCGGCCGTGGTCAAAAAATTCCTCTAGCTTTCGGAGAAAAACTCCATGTTGCAACGAACGAAATCCCGGATTTCTTTGGGCCTGTTTGCACTCGTTTTTACCCTCAACCGTTCTGCGGCGCTCGCTGCGGATGATCAACTCGCGCTCACCACGGATCGAGATGCGCGACAGACGGAACAGCAAGCACGTGATGCCAAGGCGAAGGATCTCTGCGGGAGAAACGGGCCGCGCAATGAGTACTGTCGATCGGCGCGCGTTCAGGCCAAGAGTTATGCGCAAGAGACTACCGGTCTCGAAACGCTGATGGCGCGGCTTGAGCGCATCGAACAACGCTTGACGGCACTGGAATCGAAAATGAACACAGCAAAATGAAAGTCACCAAGGGAGTTTTTATGTTCGCATCAGATCGAAGTATTCCGGCAGTTTTAACGTTATTGGCGGCGGCTGTGTTTGCAGGCACACCCGCCTCAGCACCCGCCGGAAATGAGAACCCCGCATTGCGCGATTGGGTTACGCAGTTGTTGCAGGAGCACCCGCGCGTGCTGGCGGCGCAGGCCAACGCGGATGCGGCACAGGCACAAGGACGCGCCGCGCAAGCGCCGCTGCACAATCCGGAACTGGAGTTGGGGGCAGCGCGCGCCAGCGCAAACACTTTCAGCGCCGGTGTAAATCAAACACTCGATTGGAGTGACAAACGCGGCTCCCGCGCTGCATTGGCGGACCAGCAACTGCAAGCCGCACGGGCAGAGCTCGACGGCGCGCGGCAGACGTTAGCCGCCGAAGCACTGGCCGCGCTGGCCCGCTATCACGGCGCGCGCGCCGCGGTCACGCTGGCCGAAAAACGGCTCGAACTGTTACAGCGTTTTATGCAGGTAGCGGTACGCCGCTTCGACGCGGGCGACATCGGCCGCGCCGATGCCGATCTGGCGCGCCTGGCGTTTTCGCAGGCGCGTATCCGGCAGGCGCACGCGCGCACCGCGTTGCTCGACGCGGAGCAAAGCCTGCGTGCATTACACCAGCAAGTACCAACTGCATGGCCCGCACTGGACGTAGCCTTACCCACGCTCGTGATGCCGCAAGGTGCTGAACTTGAACAGCTCCTGCTGCATACGCCCGAGTTGCGCGCGGCCCAGGCACGCATGGAGGCGGCACGCGGCAACATCGAACTGGCGGAGCGTGAGCGGCGCGCCGATCCCACCGTCGGCGTGCGCGGCGGGCGCGACGGTTCCGACACGCTCGTGGGCCTGAGCTTGACCATTCCACTGAACGTGCGTAATTCGCATCTCGCCGAAGTGGACGTGGCGCGTGCGCAAGCGCTCGCCGCCGAATACGAACGCAATGCCCTTTACCGGCAGGCCCGCGCGCGCCTTGCGGGGGATGTGGCGCGCTATCGCATTGTGTTTGATGCCTGGGAGGAATGGCGGCGCGACGGCGGCGTCACGCTGGGCGAGCGTACCGCGCTGCTCAATCAAGTGTGGGAAAGCGGCGAGATCAGCGCCTCGGATTATCTGGTGCAACTCCAGGAAACGCTGGACACCGAAACCGACGCGGCGGACTTGCGTGGCAAAGCTTGGGCTGCATGGTCCGAGTGGCTGGCCGCGTCCGGACAAATAACGGCGTGGCTCGGCTTGCCTCTCCCCGCACAAAAATAATCAGATTCAACGGAGCATTCACATGAACAGAAAAACACATTATTTACTCGTTGGTATTTTCCTTGCGATGTCACACGCTGAAGTATTCGCCGCCGACAGCAAGCGTGCGGCTAGCGAACCTGCGGATGAAATCACTGCGCCCGGCGAAGTGCAGCTCAATGCCTATGCCAGTGCGCAGGTGACACCGCGCATTGCCGCGCAGATCATGCAGCGCCATGTCCGCCTGGGCGACCAGATAAAAGCCGGGGTGCCGCTGGTCACGCTCTCCAGTGTGGAAATGGCCGAAGCACAAGGCGCGCTGATGCTCAGCGATGCGGAATGGAACCGGGTGCAAAAACTCGGCAAGGACGTGGTGTCGGAACGCCGCTACGTCGAAACCCAAACCGCACGGCAACTGGCCTATGCCAAAGTCATCGCCTACGGCATGACGCGCGAACAGGTTGAGCAACTACTCAGCAGTGCCGATCCGGCGCACGCCGACGGCAGCTTCGCGCTGGTCGCGCCGCGCGCGGGCCGCATCATTCTGGACGATTTCATCGAAGGCAAACTTGCCGAGCCCGGCAAGGTGCTGTTTGAAATTACCGACGAAAGCATGCTGTGGGTGCAGGTGCGCTTAAGTCCGGCGCAGGCGAGCAGCGTGCGGATCGGCATGCCGATGCGCGTGCGCGCGGGCGACACCTGGCTGTCCGGCCGCGTGATCCAGACCATGCACCGTCTTGATGAACAGACGCGCACCTACACGGTACGCGGCGAAGTGCGCAACATCGGCGATGCGCTGCATTCCGGCCAGTTCGTTGATGTGCGTTTGCCGATCAAAGTATCACCGGCCGAGGCGGCGCCATGATCGCGGCCCTCATCCGTTTCTCGCTCACTCAACGGTTGATGTTGATGCTGGCGGCGCTGGCGCTCGCCGTGGGAGGGGTCTGGGCGTTTCGCACCCTGCCCATCGACGCCTTCCCCGACATCTACACACCGCAAGTGCAGATTATCGTCAAGGCGCCGGGCATGACGCCGTCCGAGGTTGAAAGCCGCATTACCTTTCCCATTGAAACCGAGATGCAGGGCCTGCCGCGCCAGAACATGTTGCGCTCGCTCAACAAGCCCGCGTTTGGGCTCGTGACCGTCTGGTTCGAGGATGGCACCGACATCTATTGGGCACGGCAGCAAGTGACCGAGCGGCTGAACCAGGTGCGTGCGAGCCTGCCGCCGGGGGTCGAGCCAGTGCTCTCGCCAATTACCACACCGCTGGGCGAGGTTTACATGTATCGCATCGCAGGCGGCGGCCTCAGCAACCGGGAACTGCGCACCCTGCAGAACTGGACCATCCGCCCGCGCCTGCGTGGTGTGGAGGGTGTGGCCGACGTGAACTCGCTGGGCGGCGAGGTGCAAACTTTCGAGGTTACCGTGCAACCCGACCGGCTCGCGCAGTACCGCGTGGGACTCGACGAGGTGGAACGGGCACTTGCGGAAAGCAACCGCAACGCGGGCGGCGACCGCATCAACCGAGAAGATTACACCCTGCTAGTGCGCACCGTGGGTGTGCTGCGTACGCTGACCGACATCGGCAACGTGGTCGTCACCGCGCGCGCTGGCACACCGGTGCTGGTCAGGGACGTGGCCGATGTCAAGATCGGTTCCCTCATCCGCTACGGCGGTGTGACCGCCGACGCCCAGGGCGAGGTCGTCACCGGCTTGGTGCTGCTGCGCATGGGCGCGAACGGCCGCACCACAGTGGAAGGCATTAAGCGCGCGCTCGAAGCGCTCAAGCCAACACTGCCTGAGGGCGTGACAATCATTCCGTTCTACGACCGCGCCGAGCTGATTGATGCGGCGGTGTGGACCGTGGAAAAGGCGCTGGGCGAGGCGGTGGTGCTGGTGATCGTGGTGCTCATCGTGTTGCTCGGCAACCTGCGCGCGGCGCTCACCGTGGCACTGATCCTGCCGCTGTCGGTGCTGTTCACGCTGGTGATGATGCGCGCCTTCGATCTAAGCGCGAACCTGATGTCACTCGGCGGGCTGGCCATCGCCATTGGCATTCTGGTGGACGCCGCCGTGGTGGTGGTCGAAAACATCCACACACAACTGGCGCATGCGCCGGTGGGGGTGAGCCGCCGGCACCTGATTTATCGCGCCGTCACCGAGGTTTCGGTGCCGGTGTTGTCTGGCGTCCTCATTATCGCCATCGTGTTCCTGCCGCTGTTTACGCTCACCGGCCTCGAAGGCAAGATGTTCGCGCGGCTGGCGCTCACCATTTGCTTCGCGCTGGCCGGATCGCTACTGCTGTCGCTCACCGTCATCCCGGTGCTGGCCAGCCTGTTGATGCGCGCCCACACCGGCCCCGTCGGCGACGACGACCCGCGTGTGTTGCGCGCGCTCAAACGCGCCTATCGGCCGGTCGTGGAGTGGGCAATCACGCATCGCACCACGGCCGTGGGGCTGGCGGCTGTCGCGCTCGCCGGTGCAGTCGCGCTGTTTCCGTTTCTCGGCAGTGAGTTCATGCCGACGATGGATGAGGGTACGCCGGTCCTCACCATCGAGAAAAAGCCCAACATCACGCTGGAGGCATCCCTCGCAATGGACGTACCGCTACAAAAGACGATTATGGAGTTGCCGGAAGTCACCGGCGTGCTCTCGCGCACTGGCGCGGACGAACTGGGCTTCGACCCGATGAGCCTCTACCAGACCGATTATTTCATCTTCACGCGGCCGCGTGTGCAGTGGACCCGCAGCATGGAGGAATTCCAGACGGCGCTGCGCGATCAGCTCGCGCCGTTCAAGGACATCGAATACTCATTCACGCAGCCCATCGACATGCGTGTGTCGGAAATGTTATCCGGCGTACGCGCGGCGCTTGCCATCAAAATCTACGGCGACGATCTGGAGGTACTGGAGGAAAAAGCCAAGCAGATCGAGGAAGTCGCCAGCAAGGTTCCGGGCGCAGTCGACATCGTGCGGCCCCCGCTGCTCGGGCAGCAGTATTTGCAGGTTGAAATCCGACCGGAACGCATCGCGCGCTACGGCGTGAAAGTCGAGGACATCAACCGCCTGATCGAGACCGCCGTCGGCGGGCGCATCGCCACGGAAATTGTCGAGGCCAGCCGCCGCACCGCCGTGCTGGTGCGCTTCCCGCAGGCGGCGCGCAGCACACCGGAAGCGCTCGCACAGATGCTGGTCGAGCTCCCCGGCGGCGGGACATTGCCGTTGGCGATGCTCGCCGACATCAGCGAAGCGGACGGCCCGGTGCAGATTACCCGCGAGGCTGGCAAGCGCGTGGCGGTAATCCAAGTGAACGTGGAGGGGCGCGATATCGTCGGCTTCGTGAATGAAGTGCGCAGCGCCGTCGAAGGTGCGGTCAAGCTTCCGCAGGGTTATTACCTCGACTACGGCGGACAGTTTGAGAATCAGCAACGCGCCGCAGCGCGTCTCGCCGTGGTGGTGCCCATCTCGGTCGCGCTCATCTTTTTGATCCTGTTCTCGACATTTCAGTCGTTGCGCCAGGCGGGGCTCATTCTGCTCAACATTCCGTTCGCAATGATCGGCGGCATCGTCAGCCTGTTCGCTTCCGGTTTGTATCTTTCGGTACCGGCGTCGATTGGATTCATCACGTTGTTTGGCGTCGCCGTGTTGAACGGGGTGGTGATGATCGCCTACTTCAACCAGTTACGTGAAGCGGGCCGTAGCGTGCTGGAGGCCGTACATGAAGGCGCCGAACGGCGCTTGCGGCCGGTCATTATGACCGCGCTCATCGCCAGCCTGGGCTTGGTGCCAATGCTGGTCGCGCAAGGTCCGGGCTCGGAACTGCAACGGCCGCTGGCCATCGTGGTGATCGGCGGGCTGGTCACCTCGACGCTGCTCACACTAGTGCTGTTACCCACGCTCTATGCGTGGCTCGAAGGCCGCGCCGAACGCAAAATCAAGGAGGCTCCATGAAGAATCTGACGCTGATCGTGCATGCCGACATCAAACAAGCGCTGGCTGACCTGCTGCGCACCTTGCCACAGGTGGCGGAATTTACTTTCACCCATATCGAAGGCCACGGCCCGCAGGACGAACGCGACCCATCGCTGTCGGCTCGTGACCGCGTCGTGGGCTACACACCGCAAGTGCGCGTGGTTGTTATTATTGGTGACGCGGACGCCCCCGCCGTACTCGACGCGCTCCGCCGCCACCGTGGCGTAGCGGGGCGCGGCGTGTATTGGGTGACGCCGGTCGAGGAACATGGGCTGTTGTGACAAGAGTCGTCTACCCACTGGACGGCGGGGACCGGCATGGGAGGGCCGTTGCTTGACTACAAGCCAGCGTGTTTTTCAATGGCGCGAAAGCGGCGGCCGCGTATAAAAAATATGTGCCCCCGACCTTACCCGACACCCGCGCTTCAATACGCTATTTGCAGTTGCCGTCGACCAGCCCGGCCCATGCGGGAATCCCCCTGGGCCGGAAGCTGGAACAATGGAGATTTGTTAAAACGCTTGCCGATGCAGCACAAAACTAAAACGTGTTACCGGACCTCGGCAATTTAATTCAGAACTAAATCGAGCACGGACGGTAACCAGTCAAAATTGTTTTGGGTAGGTAGGCCGTAACAGTTTTCTACTCCACCTACCGCACACACCGGTGGCATTGGCGGAGCAGAGACAGAAGGTCGCTCATGGCATGCCCCCGCGCACCCTCCAGCCGTAAAAGTATTTACCCAACCCGGTTGCGTTATTGGAACGTAACGTGGGTGGCCACCGGTGTTATCTGACGACGCTTCTACTCGGGTGGTGAAGGTACTTCCGGGGTTTGTTACCAACTGGCCCCTTAACACCTTAGTCCAGGTTGGATCGTCTGGCGAAATCAGGAAAACGTTGTTGCCGCGATGGCAATTGGTACAGACCCCGGTAACCCCGGTTAGATTTGATCCGTCGGCTAAATCTGCAATCCTGAGCGTTTGATTCTTCCAGCCGAGAATGCCTGGACTTTGATTGTTCTTAGGCATGTTGTCCCAGAAGCACGCGGCACCCGTCGTGGCGCTCTGACAAATTATTCCCGCCAGGTCCCCGGAAACTCCACTGCCTCTTGGCAACGCGATACACGCACCTCGAACCGAGGGGTCGGTGTAAGTCCACACAAAAGCCTTCTTAGATGCGAGAAGAAGTTTAGTCTGGAGCTCACCCTGCTCGACCCACGCTGTTCCCGTTTCCGCCCAGTCCGGTGGGATGGGCACACCCTGAGCACGGCATTGCGCCATATAAGGCGTGTCCACAGCGTTAGCCCGGGGCGCTAGTACAGCAAAACCAACAGCTACCATGGCGAGTACTGTTTTGGTGTGAGCTATTGAATAATCATCATAGAA
>JANMQQ010000066.1:0-5450 GCA_031370545.1 Gammaproteobacteria bacterium | reverse complement strand
CAAGTGACCGAGGTCACATGTGCTGTGCCTTCCATGCCCGGCAGCAGACATGTCAGCCGATGGTTTACGCCTGGGCAATAACATCGGGCAGCAGTGGAAAACGACTGCGCCTTCCACCGGCAGTTGCGTTATTGTGACTTGAAAACCGGTACACATAGCGCGCTGTAGTCGATGAGTTGCAAAGGCCATGTGAAAACCGCTCCAAACTCAGCGATTCGATAACACCCATGCCTTGTTGAGCCGAATGCCTAATGCACCGCGCCAGACGGGGCACCGAACGGGCCACGCGCCAGCCAGATCAGCGGGATGAGCGCCAACAGCAACACGCCGCTGGTGACCAGCACCGAATTGGTCGCCAACAGCGACGCCTGCGCGCTCACCACCACTTGATCAACATAATTCAGGGCGGCGTTGGTGGACAGGCCTAATTGCTGCAACTGGGTGAGGTAGGCGGTCGATGCCGGGCTGTGGGTGCCGACATGCTCAACCAGTTGGCTATGGAACTGGCTGGTGCGGTTGTCCCAGAGCGACACCATGATCGAGGTGCCGAAGCTCGAGCCGAGGCTGCGAAAGAAATTGGCGAGGCCCGATGCCGAGGCCACCTGATCGGGCCCGAGGCCGGAGAAGATGATGGTCAAAAGCGGCAGGAACAGGCACGACATACCCAGGCCCAACAATAACCGCGTCAGCGTCAGCGTCCAGAAATCGATGTCGGGCGGATAGGTGGAGCTCAGGAAAGCGAATACGGCAAACAGCACCAGCCCGCAAGTGGCGACCATCCGCGCATCGACACGATGGATGTTCGCCCCTACGAGTGGGCTGGCCACGAGGGACAGCAGGCCGCCGAAGGCCATGGTTCGGCCCGCCCACTCGGAGGTGTAGCCCAAGTGGGTCTGCAGCCACAGCGGCACCACGACGTTGGCGCCGAAAAACGCCACCGACGCCAGCGCGAGGCCGATAACACCGACCAAGAAGTTGCGCCGCGCGAACAGCCGCAGGTTGACCACCGGGTACTCAGCCGTCAGTTCCCAGATCACGAAGGCGGTGAGGGCCACCAGCGCCACACAGGCCAACGCGACAACGAGCGTCGAGCTGAACCAGTCGAGTTCATTGCCCTTGTCGAGCAGGATCTGCAACGATCCCACGCCGAGGATCAGCAACGCGAGGCCCACGGCATCGATCGGCACCTTGATGCGCGGCGACTCCCTGCCCGCCATCAGCGTTGCGACCAGCGTGACGCACAGGATCCCTATCGGCAGATTGATCAGAAATATCCAGTGCCACGACAGGTGGTCGGTGATCCAGCCGCCGGCCAGGGGCCCGGCGATCGGACCGGCCACGATAGTCATCGCGAAGATGCCCAGCGCCAGCCCGCGCTGTCGCGGCGGGTAGAGCGTCAGCAGCATGGCCTGGGCCAGGGGGATCATCGCGGCACCCACAGTGCCCTGGAGGACGCGCATTGCCAGCAACACCGTGAAATTCGGCGACAGTGCGCACAGCAGCGACGCCAGCGTGAACAGCGAGGTCGCGGTCAGGAACAGCCTGAGCTGACCGAAGCGCCCCGCCAGCCAGCCCGTCAGCGGCAGCATAATAGCCTCCGCCACCGCGTAAGACGTGATCACCCAGGTACCCTGGTTCGGGCTCACGCCGAGACTGCCGGCGATGGCGGGCACCGAGACATTGGTGACCGTGAGGTCGAGCATGTTCATGAACGCAGCGGTCGCCAGCGCGACGGTGGCGGCCAGACGCACGGCGCCCTGCATCGGTGGGGCGAACGGAGGCGCCTCCCGCGCGTCGGACGGGGCCACAGGTGGAGTCGAGGCCCCAACGGTCACGGCGCGCGCTCGATGTTGTCGGCAATGATCTGGTCGATCCGTGCCTGCGCCTGCGCCACCTGGCCATCGAAGATGGACGTCGTCTCCGGCGGCGGCGCCAGCGGAGGTGAGCTGGCGCCGTTCGCGGCATGCAGATCGACGACCAGGTTCATCGACAATCCGACCCGCAAGGGGTGCGCCGCAAGTTCCGCGCGATCAAGCGTAATGCGCACTGGCAGGCGCTGCACGATCTTGATCCAGTTGCCGCTGGCGTTCTGCGCCGGCAACAGCGACTGCGCCGATCCCGTGACCGGGGAAAGTCCCGCCACCGTGCCCGCGTACTTAACGGAATCGCCATAAAAGTCGGCGGTCAGTGCAACCGGCTGGCCGATGCGCAATTGCAACAACCCGGCTTCCTTGAAGTTCGCATCGACCCACACTTCGGTCAGCGGCACTACGGTCATCAGCGGCGATCCCGCCGATACATGCTGACCCAACTGCACGCTGCGTTTGCCCAGGGTACCGGCGACCGGCGCGACGATGCGCGAACGGGCCGCATTGAGAAACGCCTGCCTGACCGCAGCCGCAGCGGCCAGAACATCGGGATGATTGGCGACCGTGGTGCGCTCCACCTGGGCCTGCGCAGCCAGCAACTGCTCGCGCGCACCGCCGATGCCCGCCCTGGCGGCATTGGCTGCCGCCTGCGCCGCCTGGTAGTTCGCCTGCGCCACGGCCACCGCGTCGCGCGCCGCGATCAGGGCCTGTTCGGAAACGAAACCGCGCTGCGCCAGCGGGACCTGCTGTGCGAGATCACTCTCTGCACGCAGCAGGACGTCGCGCGCCGCTGCGACGCTGGCTTGCGCGCCCGTCAGGTCGGCGCTGCGCTGACGTACGCCTGCCGAGGCCTGGACCGCAGTAGCGAACTGGCCACGTACCGCCCGCACCGCTTTGGCCAGTGCGGCCTCGCTAGCCGCTAATGCGGTCTGGGCGTCCGCGCCGTCGAGCTCCACCAGCGGCTGGCCAAGCGACACTACCTGCGTCTCAGTAGCCAGAATGGACTTGACGGTGCCGCTGGTGAGAGCAGTCACCTGCACCAGGTTGCCGCCTACGTAGGCATCGCTGGTGGACATTTGCCACCGGCCCACCCACCACCAATAGGCCCCGGTGCCCAGTGCGACCAACACCACCAATATGATCAAACCGAGCAAGGCACGCTTGCGCGTTACCAGCCGTGACGGCGTCAATGGCGAGGCGGGTAGCGGCGGCGCGTCCACGGCGGCGGCCGTGGTTGCATGCTCCGTGGTCACGGGGCACCGTAGCCGGAGATGCACTTGATGACCGGCTGCTCCATGAACTGGTATCGCAACGCCGGTTCCGGCTGCCGGTCCTCGCGCAGCACCAGTCGATGCCACAAGACATCCGCCACAAGTGCCCACAATCTCGTCGGCGCGCAGCGCGGGAACAATGCCAGCCAAGTTATTGCGCTACGCCGCACCGGCAACCCGCCCCGGAATGCACTCTTGTGGTCTATGGCTGCCCGCGCCAAAGTGATCTGCAGAAGCCTGGTTGGCAGCGAATGGACGCCGGACGGGGTCATGGTGTTAATCCTTTCGAATGAATTTGCGGCGCGTGCATCGAAGTCGAAACGTCGATCACTACGAGAAGGCTCGTCACTGTGAGGGTTCGCAGTCAAATGAGCAGAGTCCGCCGTCCGCCATAACCGGCGCATTTGCGCTCCCCGGGGGGAGCATCAAATGCGTCCGGGTTTAGGTTTAATGGCGTTCGGTGGAAAACTCCGCAGCCAGTCCGGTGGGGAGCGAGGCGTGCCCGGTTATCTTGGCTTGGCTTCCCCTTCGCGTAGCCTTGGCCACTCTGAAGACGCGAAGTAATACAGCAAGACGAGGTTGACCACGGGCACTCCCATCAGCAAGCCCAACCACCGTGGGTACCCAGCCTTTTTGAAGATGAACCAGAACGGCACGATGATCAACGCTGCAAAAAACAGCATCATCAGCGGCCTGAATAGCCACATCGACGTACTAAACATCATTGCGTTCATAACACTTCTCCTTGAATAGCCGTTGACACTAACGCACCGGAAACCCCATCAGCCTCCAGTGACCCGTTACTGCGGCTTCCCACCCATGTCCAGGGGCTTACCCTGCGCAAGGGATGTGACATAACTGACAAGCTGCGTCAGCGGTTCGCCGCCGTAAGCGGGCGGCGTCCCTTTGATCCCGCCTGCGACGCAATTCCTG
Source organism: Gammaproteobacteria bacterium (assembly GCA_031370545.1). Classification (GTDB taxonomy): domain Bacteria; phylum Pseudomonadota; class Gammaproteobacteria; order SG8-11; family SG8-11; genus UBA6921. The sequence goes on along the minus strand of JANMQQ010000066.1, from coordinate 1,378 downwards.
ACCTGGTCTTCCAATGTGACCACCTTGTCGGCTTTTTTATTGAAACGCGGAAAGATCGCCGCAGCGTTGGAGAGGCTCGGGACTGCCGTGCCGTCGGGCAATTTGCCCGGCCCCACGCCACCATCGGCATGACAAGATTGGCAGTTTTTGCCATTACCCCCGAACGTTTCATGAGCAAAAAGCACTTTGCCGCCTTGAACAGCTTTTTCCAGTTGTGGCTCGGCGGCAGCGGCCTGCTGAATGCTTAACGTGCAAACGCCTGAACTTAAAAGCAGCACGGCGGCCAGGGCGGTGGTCTTACGGCAATTTATATTACTCACGGTTTGGTTCATGGTCTGAATCCTTTTGTATTTGATCGATCAGGTTTGAACATCGCGATGTTGACTTTGTCCATGTGTCAAACTTTAAGCCTCGGCCGGGTGGATGTAAGCGCCCGAAAGTCATGACTTGGACATGCCTCCGGTCACGAGCTGGCAGTGACCAAGGTCACTCGCGTTGCGCGGTCCGGGCGTGGCGGTCAGCCACGTGCCGGTGATGAGGTGCGCAATTGATATACACGACAGCAGTGTGATTCAGGACCGATCAGTCTCACTTCTTCGCAGCATGGCGCGCCACTTGTTCCCTGGTTGTGGCGACAACGTGTGCGGGATCGAACCCAAAATGCTGCGCCACGACCTTCATTGGCGCAGACAATCCAAAGGTGTCCATGCCAAGAATGCTGCCATCGAAACCGGTATAGCGTTCCCAGCCGAAGCGGGACGCTGCTTCGACGGCGACGCGCGCGGTGATCTGCGGCGGCAGCACGCTGTCGCGGTATTCCCGGCCCTGGCTCTCGAACAGTTCCCACGACGGCATGCTGACCACGCGCGCCTTGATTCCCTCCAGCTTCAGTTGCTCATAGGCAGCGATGCACAGCGCGACCTCGCTGCCGGTCGCCAGCAGCAGCACATCGGGCTTGTGATCCGGGGCATCGGCGAGCACGTAAGCACCGCGTGCCACGCCGCTCGCGTTCGCGTATTTGGAACGATCCAGCGTCGGTAACGCCTGCCGTGTCAACACCAGGCACACCGGACTATCCTTGAGCTGCATGATCACCCGCCACGCTTCCACCACTTCGTTGGCGTCCGCCGGGCGCAGCACCATCATGCCGGGCATCGCGCGCAACGACGCAAGGTGCTCAACCGGCTGGTGGGTGGGCCCGTCCTCGCCCATGTTGATCGAGTCGTGCGTCCAGATCGTGATGACCGGAATCTCCATCATCGCGGCCAGCCTCAGCGCAGCGCGGCAATAGTCGGTGAAAACCAGGAAACTCGCGGCGTAGGGGCGCAGATTCGACAGACTCAGCCCATTGCTGATGGCGCACATGGCGTGCTCGCGC
>JANMQQ010000053.1:0-9188 GCA_031370545.1 Gammaproteobacteria bacterium | reverse complement strand
TCGGTTCTGCACGCCACGTCGTGACAAATAACGACGTTCGGCAATGGAGTTGTCGGTAAGCCCCAGTGCGATGTCGATCAACACTTCGTATTCCGCATCGGTCAGCGCATCGTGCGCACGCGATGTGCGCGCCTGCACGCGCCGCACTTGCGGATCAATCCAGCACTGGTCTTCCTCAAATACCATCTGGGCTGCACGCGCGATGGTTTCGGCAGAGTTATTTTTCAATACGTAACCGTAAACGGTTTCAGGCGGAACCGCTTTGGACAAGGCCCGCACGTAAGTTTCATCGCTGTACTGTGACCAGAACACCACGCGCGCTGCGGGTTGTCGCGCCCAAATGTGGCGTGCTAATTCCACGCCATTCAGACCGGGCATCTGAATGTCAGTGACGATCCATGGCTGCGGTTCACCTGCACTTGCATCGAGTGCTTCCTGGCCACTGGCGGTGATGACGGGTAGGTAGCGCGCCAGCACCTCTAACAGAAAGCTGCGGTCGCGTGGATTGTCATCGACGATAATCAGGCGTTGCATGGTATTCGTGTCATGAATCATTCTTGATAGGACTTAGATGTTGTATCCCATTTTGGGATGTGACGAGCAGTGCCCCTCCGCCGCAAGCACACGGCCTGTTAAATCACCCCCATCCTAACCTTCCCCCTGCAGGGGGAAGGAATGTTTTCATTTAGGTCATGTGGGAGCGGCTTACTACACTGCTACCCTAGGAAACCCCGATTAAATCCGTTCACATTGAGCTTGTCGAAATGCGCTCCCTGTGAATCAACAGGTTAGCAGCGGCTTCGACAGGCTCAGCCCGAACGAATTGAATAAATCGGCGTTTCCCTCGGCAAGCTAAGCTCAAAGCGAGTACCGGTGCTGAAGCGGGAGGCAACCCAAGCGGCTTGCGCAGCGATGCCGTCCCAGTGGCGTTCGATCATCTGCTCGTCCTACCTCGCGCAAAACCAGCGCGATAGGAATCATCGGAATAGCTCGCTATTCCTCGCTCGTTGCGCCTTGCCTGCGCCGCACAGGATGTGCAAGTGCCGCGAAGCGCATGCGACCGCCTGGATGGCGGAAGGTAGAGCAATGCAGGAGCAGTTGCCGAGATGCGCGAGAGCGGCCACCCAACGGGTCGCACTCCACGGGCCGTTCAACTGCCGTTTCTAGGATTATTCATTCCTGGATGCGATGGAATTCGTGCAGGCTCGTCACAGTAGTGCACCGCGTATCGACACACATATCTTCTGATGTTTGCGACGCGCCGACCATCGCAGCTTGCGTGCTCCGAGCCCGACGAAATGCTTAGTGATCCGACTCGGGAATACGGGAGAACAGCCGTGTTACATCCACGACCGGAATGGCTTTATCTTCAAGAGAAAAACACGCACAGACCAGGTGTTGCAGCGCGGCCAGGTTGTCCGGCAGCGGGCAGGCCATGGCGTCGCTCACCAAGGCCTCGCGTGGCGGCGCGTGCACCACGAGGGCACCGTGATGCAACGCCTCTCCCGGTGCGAACTGATAGGCCAATACCACAACGTGGACAGGCGCTCCCGCAACGGCCGGTGTCGGCTTGACACATGCCATGTCAAGAACCGGTATCCAGCGCTCGCGCCAAATTGTTACTCCGGCGCAATGTGCGGAACGCAACGGCACATCGATGATCTGCGGTGACAACAGGTATTCGACCATGTGCCGTTCCGCAACGGCAAAATCCACGTTGGCAGTCAGCAGCCACGCCCTAGAGTATTGCAACACGGCGCGTCTCCAGGAGATGTTCGAGATAAGCCGCCAGCGTCTGCGCGGAGGTCGCGGCGACCACCTGGCTTTCACGCAGCGCGTAACCGATGATCGGCGAATGGGTCTGCACCATGCACCCCGGCAGCGGCTCGGCAACAATGTCACCGTCCGCTGGGAGCAAGGAAAACGTGTCACACAACAGACCGCGCACTTGTCCGGCGGTCTTGAAGAATGCGCATAAGCGCCGGGTCACCCCCACCGCTTGCAACGCCAGTGCGGCATCCAGCGTGTAGGCCGACCAGGTGCGATTTTTCTGCACGAAGGTGCCAACCTCGACATTTCCAGGCGGGTTGCTCACCAGCACGCTCGAAAGCTCCAGCGTCACCATATCGCGTTGCGGCAGTGCCAGACGCAGGCCGTCCAGCGTAAGCACCGCCCAGCCGGCGATGTCCAGGGACGACGAAGTGTCGCGGGACGACTTCATGCGACCGCCATGGATGGCGGAAGGTAGGGCAACGCAGGGAGCAGTTGCCGAGATGCAGCAGGCAGAGCAAGGCCGACCGGCGCGTGAAGTTCAAGTGCGGATGGCGCGGGCATGTTACGCCACCTTGGCTTTATTCAGCATGGCGTGGAGTTGCGCCAGCAGTTCGGTTTCACGAAACGGTTTGGTGAGGTAACAGTCAACACCCGCGAGCTGCGCCTGCTGACGGTGTTTCTCGCTCGAACGCGAGGTCACCATGATGATGGGCAACTGACGCACCGGCTCGGCGGCGCGTACGCGCGAGGTGAAGTCGAGCCCATTCATACGCGGCATTTCAAGATCGGTTACGACGGCGGCGGGCGGCGTCTTGGTCACGTATTCAAGTGCTTCAACGCCATCCTTCGCGGTATGTACGTTGTAACCCTCGCTGGTGAGTAACATCTGCAAGGTCTGGCGTACCGTGAGCGAGTCGTCCACCACCAGGATATTGGCCGCCGCGCGCACACTGCGCACTTCTTTCTGGCTGCTGACGAGATACGGACGTACTGATTGGGACACGCCGGTTTGCATGCGCAGCAGCGCTTGCACATCGAGCACCGGCAGCACGCGCCCGTCGCCGAGCAGCGAAGCGCCGATCACGCCCGGTGCGCGCGCAAGATGGCGACCGAGACGCTTGATGACGAGATCGCGGCCGGAAATGAGCTGATCCACCACCACCGCTTTTTTGCCGCCGACGTCGTTCACCACGATCACCGAACGGTGGTCCTGCGCGTCGCCCAGCGCGCGTTCGCCGGGCGCGCCGAGCAGCTGCGCGAGATCATAAATTTCCAGGCTCTCGCCTGCCTCACGATAGATAAAACGCTCGCCTTGACGCTCCACGTTGCGCGCTCCCTGGTAGATGGCGCGGTCGAGCGTGTCGCTCGGGATGGCGGTCATTTCGTTGCCCGCGCGCACCACCAGACAATGCGCCGCGCCTAATGTCATCGGCAAACGCAGCGTGAAGCGGCAGCCGCGCCCCGCTTCGGTGGCGATGTCGAGCGTGCCATTGAGTTTTCGCACCATGGTGTTGACCACGTCCATACCCACGCCGCGCCCGGAAACTTCCGACACTTCGCTGCGGGTACTGAAGCCGTGGAGCAAAATGAGCTGCGCGATCATGGCGTCGTCCAACGCCGCGTCGGCCGGGATCAGCCCGCGCTCGACGGCGGTGGTGCGAATGCGTGGCAGGTCCAGCCCCTCGCCATCGTCACTGCACCGGGTCACGATGTGATTACCTTCGCGCACGAACGACAGCCGGATTTCGCCGACCGCCGGTTTCCCGATGGCGACGCGTGTTTGCGGATCTTCGATGCCGTGATCGACGGCGTTGCGCAGCAAATGCGACAACGGATTGATGAGGTCGTTGACGACGTGGTCGTCGAGCATGACATCACCGCCGGTGAAAATCAGCCTGACCTGTTTGCCGGTGGCGTCGCCGGCTTGGCGCACGGTGCGCATCAGGCGCGGCTCGATGGCTGCCGCCTCCACCATGCGCGCGCGCATCACGTGCTCGTGCAGTTCGCTGTTGATCAGACCTTCCTGCGTGATGCCGGTTTCAATGGTCGCAAGCGTATCGAGCATGCGCGATTCCAGGGTTTGCAGATCGGCAATGGTTTCCAGAAAACCATGCGCCGCACCGTGCAACTCGCTGTATTGGTCAAGCTCGAGCGCATCAAACACGGAACTGGCCGACGCATTGCTCTGCGGGCCTTGTTGCTGACCTGCGGCGACACCCTGCATGGTCAGCACGCGGTCGAGCTCAGCGGCGCGCTGTTGCAGCGTCACATGACGTTCATGCAATTCAGCCGTCAACGCAAACGCCTGGTGCAAACGCTCCTGCACATGCGAGCGGCCGATGGTCATCTCGCCGGAAAGGCGCAGCATTTCTTCAATCACAGCGACCGCCACACGCACCTTGGGTGCGACCTCCTCGTGCGCAACTTCGGCCCTGGATTTCGGCGCCTCGGGCGCAGCGGCTTCAGCCCTCAGCTCCGACCCCTCGGTTCCGGCTGCAACCGGTTCAGGCCCAGCGATAGCAACATTGATATCTTCGCCACGATCCATGGAGTTGGCGGCGTCCAGCAGGCGTTGCAACAGGCTTTGCGCCTGCGGCGGCGGCGGTTCGCGCGCAATGATTGATTCGAACATCATCTCCAGGCCGTCGGCCGCATCCATCAATAGTTTTGCAACCGCGCCCTGCGGTCGCGCTGCGTGATTGTTCAGGAAGTCGAGCAAGTCCTCCAGATGGTGGGCGAGCGCGGCGATGCCGCGCACGCCGACGGTGTTCGCCGCGCCCTTGATGCTGTGCACCAGGCGACGCGCCTCCTGCAAAACTTCAACATCGGCACCGCCGCGAATGACTTGCTCGATCAAGCTCGTATAGGCGCCGGCTTGCAACGGTCCTTCGGCGAGAAACGATTCAATCAGCAGCGGGTTGATGTCCGGCGAGCTATCGAGGACAACGTCCTCGGCGGTTGCGTGGGTTGGACGCGCGGGTTTCTGATCCGCCTCGGCAAGCGCTTCGTCGGTGTTGACCAAATCGGCGCTCAGCAGTGCCGCTTCCGCGTCACTGATCGGCTGCGGCCAATGGGCATCGGCAAGATAACCAATGAGCGCCGCATGGGTGGCGGTATCGTATGGCGCCCGCAAGTAATCCAGCATCAGGTTGGGGCCGTGCATGAAACACAAGATCGCTGCTTGTGAATGATCCACATCCTGAAGCAGCGCCAGGTTATCGGTGATACGCACGCAAATCGTCTTCAGGCCACCCAGCCCAAGGATGTCGGAAGCAGATTTGATGCGCTCGATCTGCTCGCTGAAGAACTCCAGCGACTCGCGCAGGCGAGACGCGTCGGACGAGGCGACGCCCAACGCCGCCGACATGCCGTCGACGACCTCGGCGACCTGGTCCTGCAGGACCGCAAGAATTTCCGGAGTCGCCATTTACGCGGCCTTGCGGTTGTCGCGCACGGTGGGTGCCTGGACCAAGCCTTCCGGCAAGGTGAATGCCCGTACCGATTCGAGCAGCGTGCCGCCCAATTCGTCCAGATGCGTAACCTGCGCTGCCGCCTTGTCCGCCATCTCACCGCCCTTCACCACTTCGCCGATGGCGCGATCCATCGTGATCATGGTGTCGTTGGTTTCCGCCTGGATGGTGCTGACGAGTTTGCCGATCTGGTCGGTCGCTTCCTTGGAACGCTCCGCCAGACGTTGCACTTCGTCCGCCACCACGCGGAACCCGCGTCCGGCTTCACCGGCCATGGCTGCCTGCATGTTGGCGTTGAGCGCCAGCACCGAGGTACGTTCGGCGATGTCGTCAATGAGTTTCACCATGCCGGTGATTTCCTGCGAACGCTCACCGAGGCGTTTGATGCGTTTACCGGTTTCCTGAATGGTGCTGCGAATATCGTTCATACCCTTGGAGGTGCGCTGCACCGTGTCGCGACCTTCTTGCGACGCGGAACGCACTTCGTTAGAAACATTAGTCACGTTGGCGAGCGTCTTGGCGGTCGACTCGGACATCGAGTTGATGGCGTCCGAGAGCGCGCCGGTCACGTCTTCGCGCACCGGGGCTTGCACGCGCAGGTCACCCTGCGCGAGCTTCGACATCGAACGCAGGATTTCAATGATGGAATCGTTCAAGGCGTCGTTTTTCTTCAAGATCGCGTCAGCTACCGCTTCGCGCTCGCTCACCATGGTGTCAAGCGCGTCGCCCAGTTGCTGCATCTCGTCACCGGTGGTGAGCTTGGTGCGCGCCTCTTTGTCGCCACCAGTAATAGCGGCGATGGTGTCGGTGAGCACACGCAGCGGCGCGGTCACCGCACGCGACGTGCTAAACATCTGCCGGCTGGAAAGCACGCCAATCAGCAACAATACACCGGCGAAACCAACCGCAATCCACCGCGTAAACCGGGCGGTTGCCTCGTTGTTTACCGTCAATAGCTGCTCCGCCTTTTCTTTAAAGCTGACCAGAACCGGCTCGGTGGTACGCGCCGCTTCGCGCGCCAGATCAGTCGCCTTGCCTAACTTGCCATAGGCGTCGGCCATCTGCAGGAAGTCCCGGTGATAGCTATCCATTGCGTTCGAGATTTCGGACTTCACATCCAACGACAAGCCCGAGCGCGCCAGCAATTTGTCAAAGTTCTGTTGCTCCTCCGACATCTGCTCGATGTATTTGGGATCACGCCTTTGAATGAAGTCTTTTTCGTGGCGACGCATCATCAACATGGACGCCGTCATCTCGATCTTGTTGTGTTTATTGAGCAGTTCCTCGGCGTCATGCACGGCCGTGCGCAACGCGCCATGCCGCCCCGATTTTTCGTCGTACCCGACAATTTTCTGACTTTCCACTGCGCTGCGAAACAACGTCTGATAAGCCTGGAAATCCTGGCGCAATTCGGCTAGCGGCTTGCGCATGCTGTCATCCGGCGCGATGACTTCGGCCGCATCGATCTGGCGATAAATGGTTTCAAGTTCCTTTTCGTAGCTTAGGACGTATTTGTCGTCGCGCCGTGCCAGAAAGTCCTTTTCATGGCGCCGCGCCTGCAACATGCCGCGCTCGATGTCGGCGACCATAAATCTGAACTTGGTGACGCGGCTTGCGGTGTCGGCCGCAGTTTCCGTGAGCACCAGGGCACCGGCATAGGTGAGACCCAGCACCACGAACCCGATCAGCGATACGATAAATTGGCGCGCCATGCGCTGCTGAATCGACCTTTGGTCACCCGGTCGATTAGCAGGCGCCTTTATTCCGATGATATTCCAGCCGAATTTCATAACGTCATTCCTCAAAATTTAAGAAGTTGAAATAGATCCAACAGGTACTTCAATCAACCGGCGCCATAGCGTCGGCGAATGTTTGGGGCAGCGAGCTCCCCGAATTTTTACGCCTGCCCGATGCGTGCACCGAGCGTTTGGAAAAAACCCTCGATATCAAGCTCAAACCACAGCAAGCCGTCGTGGTCGTAGGCGCTGGCAAGATGCCCGTCGAGCAGCGCCGGATGCGGCGGCAGACTGCTCAAGCGCTGGTGGGCCGCGAAATTTCGGCGCCGCGGCAGGCCATCGACCAGCAGCCCGAACACGTCGTTACCATGGTTGAAAATCAGCAGGTAGCGACGCGCGGCAGCATCGTGCTCCACCTCAAGCGCACGCGCGGTGTCAACCACCGGCACCAGCGTGCCGCGCACATTGGCAATACCCGGCAGCCACGCCGGCAGATGCGGCAAGCGGCTGACGGTTGGCGGCAGTACCACCTCACGCGCGGCGTCGGGCGGGACCAGTATCCCGAACGGACCAACGCGAAACGTGAGCCGCTCCTGTACCACGGTGTCATCATCCGCCCCCTCGGCGACCAGCGGCACCAGCCTCCCAGCGAGCGCTGCCGTGGGCGTCATCAGGCCCTCGGCAGAAAGATGGTTTTCCAGCATGTTGGTCAACGCCTCGGTTAAAGCGCTTTCAACGCGCCGATCAGTTGATCGGGGGTATAGGGTTTGGTGACGTAGCCCTTGGCACCTTGTTCTTCACCCCAAACCTTGTCGGTTTTCTCACCCTTGCTCGACACCAGGATCACCGGGATGTGCTTGGTGGCGGCATCGTTGGTAATCGCCCGGCAGGCCTGGAAGCCGTTCATATCGGCCATCACCACGTCCATCAGCACCGCGTCCGGGTTTTCGCTCTTGGCCTTGGCCACCGCGTCTTTGCCCGAAGAGGCGGTGATAACCTGGTAGCCCGCCTTGGAACAGATCTGCTCCAGATTTTTCAGGTCGGTAGCGGTGTCGTCAACACAGAGTACTTTGCGTATAGCCATTGTTAATCTCCAATCAGTGAACTAGTTAGACCTACATGCAAACAACATCCCTCAACAACATCATCCGGAAGCAGCGCCCTTCATTACGTCCTGCCGCGTTCGACTGTATCCGGGCAAATTCTTCTGGATCGCTTCGACCAATTTGACCCGCTCAATCGGCTTGACCAGGTAGGCGTTGGCTCCAGCCATGGCGCCGAGCACCTTGTCATTCGAGGTGCCACGACTCGTCAACATGATGATGGGTATCTTACGCGTGGTTTTGTTCGCCTTGATCGTCTTGCAAACTTTGTATCCATCAATGCCGGGGAGCATGGCGTCAAGGAAAATCAGGTCATACATATGCTGGTTAACCAGATGCAACCCCTGCTCGCCGGTCGGCGCGAAATCGATGTCGAAACCAAGCTGCCCCAAGGTCAGCCGCATCAATTCACGGATCACATTGCTATCGTCCACCACCAGAACCCATAACTGATTTGCCACCCTGTTTGCCTCTCACAATTACTATGTCTTTGACGGTTTAACGCGGCCGGTCTGCAATTCGCTGGAACGCTACGGCTTCCTGAGGTCGGCGCACACGCGATGTCGACACCACACCGGCCCATGGTCATTTCCGGCAGGTGCCAAGTGTTAACGGGTGTTGCAGAAAATTCTTTAGGGAAAATTTGCCGGAACCGATGAGAACCGCTCGTCCAGCGCGAACGACTGTGCATTGGCACAGCGGTGAATCGTGTATCGACACGGTAGCTTTGCGCTTGCATACCTTCCGGATTTACGACGTTTCGACGATGGTGGCTTGCATGTCTGCTATTTCGTTGCCATCCACGCATCAAGAATCCGTTGTTCCCGCTCCAGTTCAAACGCGTTGATCAGTCCACGTTGTAGTGCAACTGCAACAGCTCGAGTACGGGCGTTCAGGACCTCACCGCCGACACGCGTAGTGGAAATTCCGTCATCGGCGCAGAGCTTGGCGTACAACGTATGCAATCGGTTCTGCACGCCACGTCGTGACAAATAACGACGTTCGGCAATGGAGTTGTCGGTAAGCCCCAGTGCGATGTCGATCAACACTTCGTATTCCGCATCGGTCAGCGCATCGTGCGCACGCGATGTGCGCGCCTGCACGCG
>JANMQQ010000044.1:0-6765 GCA_031370545.1 Gammaproteobacteria bacterium | reverse complement strand
GGTCGTTTAGTGGTCCTGAATCGGAGTTCACTGCGCAGATTTACGAGCCGGTGTTGCAGTACCACTATTTGAAACGCCCGTACCAATTGATCCCGCTCACGGCGACGGCGGTTCCCAAGCCGGTGTATCTCGACAAAGACGGCAAGCTCTTGTCGGCTGGCGCGGATGCAGCGCAAATCGCGTTCAGCATTTACGACGTCAAAATTCAACCCGGCATCAAGTACCAGCCACATCCCGCATTTGCGCGAGACGAGCAAGGGCGTTATCGCTACCACGCTCTTACATCCGACGATTTGCAAGGTGTAAAAGAACTGCGTGATTTCAAATTCACCGACACGCGCGAATTGGTCGCGGACGACTACGTGTACGAGATCAAACGCCTCGCGCATCCCAAATTAAATTCGCCGATTTTTGGCGTGATGGCGGAATATATTGTCGGCTTGCCGGAGTACAGCGAGCTGCTGAAAAAGGAATACGCCAAAGTCGCGCAAGGCAAAGAAGATGGCGTCTATCTCGACCTCACGCAGTTTCCGCTGGCCGGAGTAGAGGTGCTTGACACTTACACTTACCGTATCAAAATCAAAGGCAAGTATCCGCAATTGCTGTACTGGCTGGCGATGCCGTTTTTCGCGCCGATGCCGCAGGAGGCGGATCGTTTCTATTCGCAGCCCGGCATGACCGAACGCAACGTCACGCTGGATTGGTATCCGGTCGGCACCGGGCCGTACATGCTGACAGTGAATAATCCCAATCGTGAAATGGTCCTGGAACGCAATCCGAATTTTCACGGTGAAACCTATCCGAGCGAGGGCGAGCCCGATGATACGCAGAAGGGTTTGCTAGTTGACGCCGGCAAGCCGTTGCCGTTTGTGGATCGCGTGGTGTTCAAGCTGGAGAAGGAAAGCATTCCGTACTGGAATAAATTCCTGCAAGGTTATTTCGACACCTCCGGCATCAGCTCCAGCAGCTTCGATCAGGCGATTCAGTTCACCAGTGCGGGTGAGGCCACGGTGACGGACGCGATGCAAGAGAAAAATATCCGGCTCGCCACCGACGTGTCGGCCTCGATCTACTATACAGGCTTCAACATGCTCGACCCGGTGGTGGGCGGTAACAGCGAACGCGCGCGCAAACTGCGGCAGGCGCTGTCGATTGCGCTCGATTTCGAGGAATACATCAGCATCTTTCGCAACGGTCGCGGCATCGCGGCGCAAGGGCCGATCCCGCCCGGCATCTTCGGCTATATCGACGGCGCGCGCGGCGTGAACCCCATCGTTTATGATTGGGTAAATAACGAGGCACGCCGTAAGCCGCTCGCAGCGGCGCAAAAATTACTGGCTGAAGCAGGATACAAAGACGGCATCGATCCAGAAACCGGTAACGCGTTGACGCTGAATTTGGACTCGACCTCCGATTCCGCAGCCGATACCAAGGCGCGTCTGGATTGGATGCGTAAACAGTTCAAGAAGCTCAACATCCAGTTGGTGGTTCGCACCACCGACTTCAATCGATTTCAGGACAAAATAATTAAGGGCAGCGCGCAGATTTTTGAGATGGGGTGGAATGCAGATTATCCCGATCCGGAAAATTTTTTATTCCTGCTCTATGGCCCTAACGGCAGAGTGAAATTTCAGGGTGAAAACTCGTCGAACTATGCCAATGCTCAGTTTGATGCGCTATTCAAAAAAATGAAAAACATGGACAACGGTCCGCAGCGCCAGGTCGTGATTGATGAAATGGTTGCCTTGGTGCGTAACGACGCGCCATGGCTTTGGGGATTCCATTCGAAAGATTTTGGCCTCTACCATCAATGGTACAAAAACGCGAAGCCCAATGACATGGCCAACAACACGCTCAAATACAAGCGTGTCAATCCGGAATTGCGCGCGCAAAAACGCGTGGAATGGAATGTGCCGGTGACCTGGCCGGTGTGGTTGATGTTGGCAGTGTTGCTGCTGAGCACGGTCCCGGCGTTTGTGACTTATCGGCGGCATGAGAAGAGCGCGGCGCGATGATCGCCTACATCATCCGTCGTATGTTATATGCCTTGCCGATTTTGATCGGCGTGAATCTCATTACCTTCACATTGTTCTTTGTAGTCAACACCCCGGACAACATGGCGCGCATGCATCTGGGCATGAAGCACGTGACACCCGAAGCGATCGAGAGTTGGAAACACGAGCACGGTTACGACAAGCCCTTGGTATTCAACGACGCGGCACCGGGCGCGCAAGCATTGACCGACACCATCTTCTTTGAAAAATCAGTCAAGCTGTTCGCGTTTAAATTTGGCAGTTCTGACGAAGGCCGCAACATCGGCAGTGACATTGCGGAACGCATGTGGCCGAGCCTCGCTATCGCGGTTCCGGTGTTGCTGGTGGGTTTGCTGGTGGATATTACTTTCGCACTGCTGATTGCGTTCTTCCGCGCGACCTACATCGATCTGTGGGGTGTGGTGCTGTGCGTTGTGATGATGTCAATATCAGGCATGTTTTATATCATCGGCGGCCAATATCTGGTTAGCAAGCTGCTGCACCTGGTGCCGATTTCGGGTTACGACAGCGGCATCGATGCGATCAAGTTCATTATTTTGCCGGTTATCGTCGGTGTGATCGGCGGCATCGGCGGCGGCGTGCGCTGGTATCGTACGATTTTTCTGGAAGAGATCGGCAAGGACTACGTGCGCACCGCACGCGCCAAAGGCTTGGCTGAAAGCACAGTGTTGTTTCGGCATGTGCTCAAGAACGGCATGATTCCGATCCTCACCGGTGTGGTGGTCGTGCTGCCGACGCTGTTCATGGGCAGCCTGATTACCGAATCGTTTTTCGGCATTCCGGGCCTGGGTAGCTACACCATCGACGCGATTAACAGCCAGGACTTCGCCGTGGTGCGCGCGATGGTGTTTCTGGGTTCCGCGCTGTACATCGTTGGGCTGATCTTGACTGATATTTCGTACACCTTGGTCGACCCGCGGATTCGATTGGGATGAGCACTTCCATAAACACATTTGGCAAATCGTTTATATTCGCGCTCGCAGCGGCCGTCGCCGTGTTCGCACTGGCGTGGTTGCTGATGCGCGCCTACGCCGCCCAAGCGGTGATGTTATGGACCGACCAGCTCATCTACGTGCTGGTGTTTTCAATTTTACTGTTCGCGTTATATGCATGGGCGCATGAACACTTGCGCGCCCCTTGGCGTCAGGTGAAGCGTCGGCGCCTGGGGATGGCGTCACTGGTGGTTCTGTTAACCTACACCGGTATCGGATTGCTTGACTCGGTACATTTCAAGTTGCTGACGACTCATGCAAACGGTCAGCAAAGCGCGGCGTCCGGCGAGGTGCTGAGTGTGCTGGACGTGTTGGCGACGTCGCTGCGCGAGCACGATGAACGAACTTATTCGGCGCCATTTGCAACTCACGCGTATGTGAAAGAAGTTGTGCAGCATGCGGACGGCACCCAGTCGCGTGAATTTCCGCCGCTGAAATTCGGCGGCGCACATTTGCAAAATCCGGAGCGCGAACGTGCTGCTGATATCAGCGCTCTCGCATTGACGGGCTTGCTGATCGGGTTAGCGATCATTGCCACTTTGATCGGCGTGCTGACCGCTTGGCTGAGCCGCTGCGAACATCTCACGTTTGGAAAAATGTTGCGCAGCATCATGCGCGGGGAAACTGCAACGCCCTGGCACGTGATCCTCGCCACGCTTAGCGTGATCGTCGTGTTGATATCGTTATGCAGCGTGCTGGCAAGCAAATATCACATCTTTGGCACCGACAAAGTCGGGCAGGATGTGTTCTACGCGTCGCTCAAAAGTATCCGCACCGGTCTCGTCATCGGCACGCTTACTACGCTTATTATGCTGCCGTTTGCGGTGTTGCTCGGCATTATGGCGGGCTATTTTCGCGGCTGGATCGACGATGTCATTCAGTACATTTACACCACCTTGAATTCTATTCCCGGTGTATTGCTGATCGCCGCTGCCGTGTTGCTGCTGCAAGTCTATTTGCAAATGCAGGGCGACCGCTTCGATACGGTGGAGCGTGCCGATCTGCGCCTGCTGTTTTTATGCATGATCCTGGGCATCACCAGTTGGACCAGTCTGTGCCGCATACTGCGCGGTGAAAGCCTGAAACTGCGCGAGCTTGACTATATTCAATCTGCTACTGCATTGGGTGTCGGCCACTTCACCATCATCGGCCGTCATATCCTGCCCAACGTGATGCACATCGTGCTGATCGCCGTGGTGCTGGATTTTTCTGGATTGGTATTGGCGGAAGCGGTGTTGTCGTACGTCGGCGTGGGTGTTGACCCGACCATGAACAGCTGGGGCAACATGATCAACCAGGCGCGCCTAGAAATGGCACGCGAACCGATGGTGTGGTGGTCGCTGGCGGCCGCGTTCGTATTCATGTTTGTGCTGGTACTCGCAGCGAATTTATTTTCCGACGCAGTGCGCGACGCATTCGATCCACGGCTGCGCGAGCGCAGTTAGGGCAGCGGCAATCCAAGCAGCGTGCTAGTATCCGTCACGCAAAAAATCACCTAGTGGCCGAACGAATGGAATACAAAGCTGACGTTGTTCACAGCAAGATTACAAAGAGAAAACTCCTTCCCCCTGCAAGGGGAAAGGTAGGGATGGGGGTGTTGAAACGAGCGGACCTGTTGGGTCCACCCCCATCCTGCCCTTTCCCCTTGCAGGGGGAAGGAACTCGTTGCTCTGCTCAGTAAATTACTGACCACCGCATGTTCCATCCTCTCTCCCTGTTCATCGGTCTGCGCTACACGCGCGCCAAGCGGCGTACGCATTTTATTTCGTTCATTTCGCTCACGTCGATGATGGGTATCGCGTTGGGCGTCACCGCGTTAATCACGGTGTTGTCGGTGATGAACGGATTTGAAAAAGAGCTGCGTCAGCGCATTTTAGGCATGGCATCGCACGCCAGCATCCAGGGCTACGACGGCGGGTTGCGCAACTGGAATAACGTGATTGAAACCCTGAGCAAAGATCCGCGCATTATTGGTGCCGCGCCGTATATCCAGAAAGAGGGCATGCTCACGCTCGGGCAACAAGTGAACGGCACCATCATCAACGGTGTGTTGCCGGAAGAAGAGCCCAAGGTGTCGGAGGTTGGCAATAAGTTATTGTTTGGTTCGATGAATGATTTGCGGCCGGGCGAGTTCAATATCATTTTAGGTAAAGAACTGGCACGCGCATTGGGTGTGCTGGTCGGCGACAAGGTCACCCTGGTCGCACCACAAACGAATGTAACCCCGGCGGGCATTTTGCCGCGCCTGAAACGCTTCACGGTCACCGGAATATTTGAAGTCGGCATGTACGAATACGACAGCGCGCTGGCCTTGGTGCACCTGCAAGATGCGGCCAAGTTATTCGGCATGGGAGACGCGGTAACCGGCGTACGTTTGAAAGTTGCTGATATTTTCGAAGCACCGCGCATCGTGAAAGAAGCTGCACAAGAGCTGTCGGGGGACTATCTGGTCAGTGACTGGAGTCGTCAGCACGCCAACTTTTTTCGTGCGCTCAAAATCGAGAAACGCATGATGTTTATTATTCTGTTCCTGATCGTCGCGGTAGCGGCGTTCAATATCATTTCCACCATGGTGATGGTGGTGACGGATAAAACCAGCGAGATTGCCATCCTGCGCACGCTCGGTGCTGCACCGCGCACAGTGATGCGAATTTTCATGGTGCAGGGCACCATCATCGGCGTGATCGGCACACTGCTGGGCGCGGCGGGTGGAATAAGTTTGGCGCTGAATGTCGCTACGATTGTGCCGATGATTGAACATTTATTCAGCGTGCAGTTCCTGCCTGCGGATGTGTATTACATCAGCGATTTTCCGTCGGATTTGCATTGGAGCGACGTGATCGCGATCACCACCACCTCGTTCGGTTTGAGTTTGCTGGCGACCGTATATCCGGCGTGGCGCGCGTCGCGTATGCAACCCGCCGAGGCGCTGCGCTATGAGTGACGCGATGACCAATACGCCGGTGCTGCGCTGCGTGAATCTTTCCAAGACCTTCAGCGAAGGTCCGTTGCACGTTGAGGTGTTGCGCAACGTGGACTTAAGCATTGCGCCCGGCGAACGGGTTTCTATTGTGGGCGCCTCCGGCTCCGGAAAAAGCACGCTGTTGCATTTACTGGGTGGTCTGGACCTGCCGACTTGCGGAGGCGTGTACATCAACGATCAAGACATTTCCCACATGAGCGAAGCGCAACGCGGCCACGTGCGCAATCGCGTGCTGGGCTTCGTTTACCAGTTTCATCATTTACTCCCGGAATTTACCGCACTGGAAAATGTCGCGATGCCGCTCCTGATCGGCGGCATGCGCGTTGCCGAGGCCAAACTAAAAGCCCGCGCAATTTTAGAACGCGTCGGCCTGGGGTCACGTATTGAACATAAGCCCGGCGAGTTGTCCGGCGGTGAACGCCAGCGCACTGCGTTCGCGCGTGCGCTGGTCAACAACCCCGGCTGCGTGCTTGCCGACGAACCCACCGGCAACCTCGACCGGCGCAACGCCGAAGCGGTGTACCAACTCATGTTGGAATTGCACCGCGAATTCAACACCGCGTTTATTGTCGTGACCCACGACCATAGCCTCGCCGCAAAAATGGATCGCGTGTTGATTTTGGAAGAGGGTGTAATTCAGTAATTCGTCCTCGTAGTAAACACCTGCTTCCTTCGCAGGTGTACGACGACACTGGGAGCGCGGGCTTTTAGTTTGGCCTCGGCAACGCGCATGCCG
>JANMQQ010000038.1:0-2967 GCA_031370545.1 Gammaproteobacteria bacterium | reverse complement strand
CAAGCCAAGATCGCGCCCGTATCATTGCGATCAGATACCCTTTACAGAGTCGGCTCGCGAGCCTCAGGAAAACTAATTAGTCAACATGAAAGCCCTTTTTCTCCTCGATCCCAGCATTACCTATTTGAACCACGGCTCCTTCGGCGCGTGCCCGGCGTCGGTGTTTCAAGAATATCAACGCTGGCAGCGCGAGTTGGAACGACAACCGGTGGAATTTTTAAGTCGGCGCGCCACGACCCTGATGGCCGACGCCCGTGCCAAGCTCGCCGCCTTTGTGGGTGCGAATGCCGACGAGCTCATTTACTACCCGAATCCCACACACGCCATCAATATGGTGGCACGCAGTCTTTTATTGCAGGCGGGCGACGAGATCCTCACCACTGACCACGAATACGGCGCGATGGATCGCACCTGGCATTTCCTGTGTAAAAAAGTAGGCGCCCAGTATGTGCATCGACCTGTCCCCTTGCCGCTCACGACGCCAGCGGAATTTGTGGAACACTTTTGGGCTGGCGTGAATGCACACACCAAAATTATTTTCATCAGCCAGATCACCAGTCCAACCGCGCTAATTTTTCCGGTGCAGCACATCTGCACGC
The DNA here is from genome assembly GCA_031370545.1 of Gammaproteobacteria bacterium. GTDB lineage: Bacteria > Pseudomonadota > Gammaproteobacteria > SG8-11 > SG8-11 > UBA6921. The sequence continues at coordinate 2,368 of JANMQQ010000038.1, read as the reverse complement.
TGGCACGTGAGCGCGGTATTCTCACCATCGTCGATGGCGCGCACGTGCCCGGCCAGCTTCCGCTGAATCTGCACGAGCTTGGTTGTGACATTTATACCGGCGCCTGCCACAAATGGCTTTTGTCCCCCAAGGGCGCTGCGTTTTTGTATGCGCGGCCGGAAGTACAACACTGGCTCGAACCCTTGGTCGTCAGCTGGGGTTGGGGTGACGAAATCATCCCTCCGACGCTGGAGCGTGGCGCCGCTGCATTTGTCCGCAATCACGAATGGCAAGGTACACGCGACCTTGCCGCCTTCCTCACCGTACCTGCAGCAATTGAATTTCAACAGCTGAATCATTGGGATCAGGTACGCGCGCGTTGCCATGCCCTCGCGGTTGAAACTCGTCAGCGCATCAACGCACTCACCGGGTTGGAATCAATTTGCCCTGACTCATCTGAGTGGTTTTATCAAATGGTCACGATACGTATCCCGCCAATGAATCTGCCACAACTCAAGACCCGACTCCTCAATGAATTTAAAATTGAAGTGCCCGTTGTTGATTGGAACCAGCAACACTTCATCCGCGTGTCGTATCAGGGCTACAACACCGCAGCGGATACGGAGAAGTTGATCGACGCGCTGCAACAGATATTGCCTGGCCGAGTTTGAATGACCATCCATTCCGCGCCTTGAAACATCCCTTCCCCATAGGGTGACAGCATCGCTGTCAGATAATGTAGCGTGCGCCACGCGCGCGACGTTCGCATGTGGGACACGGTGTCGTGCGCATAACGCACGCTACGTTGCTCGCTCATTCTGCGTATCGCTTGCCTCTCCCTAAACGGATTGAAGGCGATTATTTGGCAACAATCCGCTTGGTCATCGGAAATGCTCGAACGCCAGATTCGATTTCAGATTCGCCGCTGGGTACAAAGCCTCGCGACAGGTAGAAAGTTTTTGCAGCGCTTGTGCTGCTGAGGTGAATTTCACTGAGCTGGATTTTCATCGCATGAAGCTCCATTGCATCGAATAACGCTTTACCTATGCCTTTGAAACGCGCTTCCGGGAGCACATAACAAAGCGCCACCTCTCCGCTTGCGGTCAGCAATCCGACGCCGGTGACTTCTCCACTGATTGTAGCGACAAGCGAAAAACTCTCGTGGTTCGCAAACCAGCGCGCGACATTTTCAGGTGTCTTATTTTGCAGCCAATTCAATAAAACTCCTGGCTCATTTCGATGATCCTCGACGCAACTTTCGGTAATCGAACGGCGCAGAACATTGCACGCGGCATCGGCGTCGGCTAACGAGGCTTTACGAATTTTAACGTTCATCGTTACCGCTTGAATCAGAAGTTAGGCTGACAACGTGTTTTGCCAACTGGTGAATCACTTCTCTATTTGCGCCAGGCTCTAATGCCAGAGCAAAGGCGTGATGAGTTACCGGGTCGAATTCCTTCAGCCACTGAAGCGATTTTTTCGGTCCCAGGTACCATTGGGCACGGTAGTGAAAGTAGTCTTCGAGTAATGCCGCAAGCAATCCAACCCGGCGGTAATTTCCTTCAGCGTCACCGCGCTCTATTCTCGCCAGCATCTTTCGCACCCAAACCTTGCGGGCTGCAATTTCATCAACCGCCAATGGCTTGGGGCCTCTGCCAAAAATTTGCTCGAGCACGTTTAGAAAATCTTCCGCCTCGTTTCCACGCTGGATCAGGATCTTGCTACCCCGCAGCCGAAGATATTCCTCAGTCGGCGTTAACAATACGGCCTCGGGATACACGAAGATATCCAGAAATATGCCATTGATCTCTCGGGCATCGCGAAGCACGGTGGTGACTGAGCCGAACGCTGCGATGTCGTAATCGCTGTCAGCCCCTGCTGAGCCATCAGCGTGCGATCCGTAAAGCAGAAGCGTGTGCGCGCCATGAACTGAAATTAGCGATTTGCAAATGCCTTCGAGAAATGAATCGTTATGCATTGGAGATGGCATCGTTAAAGTAAAGACCTGCCATACTTTCAGGTGAATCGGACGTAACTGAAGTTCACTTGAAATAGTGGTTAACCCACGTTATTTCGTTGCCAGCCACGTATCAAGTATCCGTTGTTCCCGCTCCAGTTCAAACGCGTTAATCAGTCCACGTTGTAGTGCGATTGCAACAGCTCGAGTACGGGCGTTCAGGACCTCACCGCCGACACGCGTAGTGGAAATTCCGTCATCGGCGCAGAGCTTGGCGTACAACGTATGCAGTCGGTTCTGCACGCCACGTCGTGACAAATAACGACGTTCGGCAATGGAGTTGTCGGTAAGCCCCAGTGCGATGTCGATCAACACTTCGTATTCCGCATCGGTCAGCGCATCGTGCGCACGCGATGTGCGCGCCTGCACGCG
>JANMQQ010000036.1:0-52499 GCA_031370545.1 Gammaproteobacteria bacterium | reverse complement strand
ATTTGATCGAGTGCTTCTTTGGCAAGATGAAACACTACCGTAGAATTTTTTCGCGCTACGAGAAATTGGCGATGAATTACTTGAGCATGCTGTCTTTCGTCGGCGCCCTCATTTGGCTGCGGTAAATGTCAACACAACCTAGGGTAAAGGCATCCGCGTGCGCTTATTGCAAGGCGAGCGCGGATGCCTTACTTGGCACCCTATGACTGGGAGCGGAAGAGTTAAACCCGGCACTTAGACCGCGACTCTCGCGGCGCAAGGACTGCTCAACGCGCGGCGATCACCGTGCCGACATCGTTGCGCACTTCATTTATGGTCGCGATGATCGACTTGGGTTTGCCCGTATTGATCGCGGCGGCCAATGCAATCAGGTCCGCAATCAAGTCGATCATGTGTTTGGCGGTGCGGATTTGCGCGATGTTTTTTTCGGCTTCTTTGATCACCGTGAGCACTGCGGTTTGTGATTCGCCGAGGTTTTTGACGACCGCAGCCGCAGCGGTGGTGTAGATCACGTTGGCCATGCCGCGAATTTGATTCGCCGCCGTGAACAACTCGTGTGCCTGAGCCGCTTGAATCGCACGCTCATCAATCTGCTGCTTGATCCACGCTTGCGCGGCGTCGGCGGCGGCGGTCAATGCATCCGCCGCTGCCAGCACGCGCTCGACAGAGTCCAGTCCGTTGTCGTTATTTGTTGCCATGGTTTAATCCCGCAGAGTTTGTAATTTCGAATGCAGCGCATTCAATTCGCCGGTGATATTGCGCAAAGCGAGTTTCAGGTCATCACGATTCAGCGCAACATCGGCGACCAGCTTTTGGTGCCCCTCGCCGATTTTGATGATCGCCGTGTCGAGCGCATCGATGCGTTTGCGGGTGGTTTCAATTTCAATTTCCACGCGGCGATATTCGGCATTGGCGAGCGCAGCCAGCGTCTTGCCCTGCGGCGTATTGCGCTCGACCAGCATGAGAACGCCCGCGCGCCCAAGTTCATTGCGCAACGTGCCTTGATACACGCGCAACACCTGGTGCATGCCGGCCAGTAGCGTTTGCAAGGGCGCGTCGCCGTCGCGCACATAGTTTGCGATCAAGTGCCGCTGGTAACCCGCTGCGATGAGATTGGCAAGCTTGGCATAAGCATCCACGTGCTGATCGTTCAGACCGGTGAGCGGCAATTGCTTGATCGACTTCGCCGCGACATCCGCGGATGAGCCGGTCGCGTTGGCTTCATCACCCGCAAGCTGCGCGAGCGTCGTGAAGTAGCGCGCGACGGTGGTGTGGATGTTGAGCACATCCGGCACCACCGTCTGGCGTACGTCATCTTCAGATTTGGATTGCGCCAGATCGGCGTCGAACAAAAAGCGCCGCTCACGTTCGTAGGTCGCGGCCCAGTACAACGTGAGAGCGCGGTACGCCATTAACTCCGACGCGCTGTTGGCAAAGTTGCGTGTATCGTTGACGGTAGCGCAAGCGCACAGCGTGGCCGCAGCGCAGAGCAAAAGAAGACGATAAAGTTTCAAATAGACATCCTTGTTGGCGGTGAAGTCTTCAACCTCGAAGTAGCGGAAGGATAACCTTCCTCTTTTCCGAAATCGAGCGGCCCCAAATTAGGTCCGCTCTCACATCGGCCTACAAATTTATCTTCCGGCTTTTACGTTGTTCTGCCGATGCGCATGTGGATTCGAGTCCAATACACTGGACGGAAATGAAAACAACCGCCGAGCAGGTCCTTAGAATCTATATCACGCTAACGCTGCTCTCCACGCTGGCCTCGTCGTTGATCTGGGGTATCAATACGCTGTTCCTACTTGATGCGGGTTTAAGCATTACCGAGGCGTTCGCCGCGAACGCCGTCTTTACCGTCGGCATGGTGCTGTTTGAAGTGCCGACGGGAATTGTCGCCGATACATTCGGGCGCAGAACTTCATACTTGCTTGGCTCGGCGACGCTGATGGCGTCGACATTGTTGTATTTCTGGATGTGGAACATCAGTGCACCGTTATGGGCGTGGGCGCTGGCTTCGATGCTGCTGGGGCTTGGCTTTACATTTTTCTCGGGCGCCACCGAGGCGTGGCTGGTCGATGGACTAAACGCGACGAAATACCAAGGCACATTGGAGGCGGCGTTCGCAAAGGGGCAAATCGCCGGAGGTGTGGCGATGCTCGCGGGAACGGTGGCGGGCGGCGCACTCGCGCAGATGACGAATCTAGGTGTGCCGTATCTGGTGCGCACCGCCATCCTTGCGGTGACATTCGTCGCGGCCTTCCTGTTAATGCGCGACATCGGCTTCACGCCGCGAAAAAACGCCTCGGTTTTGCAAGAGGCGCGCGGCATTCTCAAGTCGTCGTTGGATTATGGTTTGCGCAATCCGCCAGTGCGCTGGCTAATGCTCGCGGCGCCGTTCAGCGGCGGCGTCGGCATCTACACCTTTTATGCGATGCAGCCGTATCTGCTCGAGCTTTATGGCAAGAGCGATTCGTTTGCCATCGCGGGGCTCGCCGCCGCGATCGTCGCGGGCGCGCAGATTGCGGGCGGCTTGCTGGTGCATTACGTGCATAAAGTGTTTCGCCGCGCCACATCGGTCTTGCTCGTGGGTCTACTCATGAGCGCGAGTGCACTGCTACTGATCGGGCTCGCACCCAATTTTTGGTTCGCATTGGCGATGTTAACGATCTGGGCAATCATGTTCGCGGCAACGTCGCCGATCCGCGATGCGTTCATCAATGCCTTGATCCCGTCGGCACAACGCGCGACGGTTCTGTCTTCCGATAACCTTCTCACTTCATCCGGCGGTGTATTCGCGCAACCTGCGCTGGGCAAGGTTGCCGATGTGTGGAGCTATGGCACGTCTTACCTTGTCGGCGCTGGCATCCAGTTATTGGCGTTGCCATTTATTCTGCTCACGCGCCGCGAGAAAGTGCCTGAGGATAGGATCGATCCAAAATGATCTCTCAAATTAGAGAGGACCTGATTCCGTGCCGGTGAGAATCACCGGGCCCGGAATGGCTGGCGGAAAAGGTGAGATTGGTCGGATGCGGCGGCTCGGCGCGCCGTGCAGTTCTGTGTGCTAGGCTTTCTACAACATAAAAATGAAAACGTTGAGAACGACTCGACTGCTTAGCCGAAACAACAAGACTGAAAACAAAACGACGCAGGTTCGACATACTCATTGGGGTGGCACACTCTCATTGACTCTATTCTGCATTGTCAGCCACAAAATATTTGGATATCACTCTTATGGCACGCAAGAAGACCCCAATTAACAAGGGAACTAAAACTCCGGCAACTGCCGCCGGACAGGCGCTTGGTTATGGGCTTCAATACACGCGGTTGACCATGATGCTTCTTGAGGCGCGACCTGGAAGCATTTGCAGCCTAGAGGTTTTCGATGATGTGGCGGAACAAACAGCGACCGGCGAGAGCCTGCTTGTGCAGTCCAAGAGTGCATTAACCAATAATCCAGTGGCTGACCGGTCTATTTTCCTTTGGAAAACATTTTATAACTGGATAGAGCTTGTAAAAACCAGATGTGTTGTACCAGCTCAAACCAATTTTCAGTTGTACGTTTCGCGACAGGTTAGCGGCGATGTCGTTGCGGAATTTAGTCGTGCTACTTCTAGTGCGGAAGCCCTATCAGCATTGGCAAAAGCGCGAGGAATTCTATCGGGTAATGCTCCGGATGTTGAAGATAGAATTGAGTTGCCAGAGAGTCTCGCTCGTTATGTAAATCCGTTTTTCGAAACCGATGAGAACATTCTAGTTCCACTAATAGTAAATTTTCAGCTTGTATGCGGAAGCGGCAGTCCACAAGCAGACATTGAAGCCGAAATACGTCGTGGTCCGGTTTCAGGAGCGAGAGTCTTCGATGTGGCCGACAAGTTGTGCGGCTGGGTGAAACGACAAATCGACAAACAGCTCGAAAAGAAACTACCCGCGTATATTTCGCATGACGACTTCCATGGAGAATATGTAGCCTATGTCCGAATGGTGGACCGTGAGTTAATTCTGAAAAGCATGGCAAGAAAACCATTGGATGAGGAAACGAAGCAGCACTTACCCGACATGTTTGTTCAGCAACTTGATCTTGTTGAGATAAGTTTTGATGACAAGCTAGCGGCAATCAGTGATTTTCTGCAAGCGTGTTCGAATCGCGTGCTTTGGAGTAAGGCAGGTGACGTTCATGACGAGTCGTTTGCGGAGTTAGACGACAACCTTAGCCGGACCTGGGCGAATCATCGCCGTGCCACCGATGTTGAGGCCGCTTCAGTAGAAGAAGTTGAACGAGGACGGTTGTTGCATGCGCGCTGCATGCTTCATGCGGGCAAGGTGCAGGGCATGGAGCCACCCTCACATTTTATTTCGGGGTGTTTTCATCGATTATCCGACAGTCAGGTCATTGGCTGGCACCCACGCTATCGGGATTTACTTAAAAGTCTAGCCTCAGACGCAGCATGAGTGTGTTGACACAAGAGGTGCGGAATATACAGAACCCTGCGCTGGGGGCAGGGCTAATTTGGCGGTTTGCATGTGGGTATGTGACTACTCACCGCACGCACGACCCGGCACCTTTCCCCCTTCTCTTTCTTGTGCTTCCCATCGTTCTACATGAAAAAACTGAAGCGTTTGTAAACAATACTCAAAAGAAGTCGGGATTACGGATGTTTGCTGCAAAGTTCGGTGAGCCCGAGAACTCCAAACAAGATCTCCTACTGGCCATTCACAATCGGATGCTGACGCTGCGGCAGCTAAGTATTGAGTCCATTCGTCTGGCTTTCGCATCTCACTTACTTCATCTAAGCGCTGCAACTGTAGTCCCGTTGTCGACGACCCAAGCGGTAGCAGGTATAGCACCTGACATTAAGCGTTTGATGAAAAATTCTGAGAAGCTTGGCGCTTGGTGCGGCCTACTGACCATGCACGAAATTACTAATACCTTGAAGGTGAGATTCTGAATGTTTTTTCAAATAAAAGAGATTATTTTGTGGCCACGAAACTCAACGTTCTCACCTCGTCGAGTTCGTTTCGAAACTGGGAAGGTGACCGTAATTAGCGGAGCGTCGCGAACCGGAAAATCTGCGGTCATTCCCATTATCGATTACTGTCTCGCATCCAGCAGTTGTTCGATTCCCGTCAAAACCATTCGAGAAGCATCTGAGTGGTTCGGCGTTGTAGTGAAAACGAGTACAGGTGACAAATTATTTGCTCGTCGCGAGCCAGGCGCGCAACGGGCGACTGAGGATATGTTTTTGTTGGAGGCTCCAACAATTTTAGATGTGCCTAAAACCTTAACCAAGAATACAAACGCAGGAAACGTTAGGCGGCTACTTGATGAGTTAGCGGGTCTTACCAATTTAGACTTCGGACTCGGTGACTCTCAAAGCGGATTCGACGCGAGGCCCAGCTTTCGCGATCTAAGTGCCTTCCTTTTTCAACCTCAGAATGTGATCGCAAATCCCGAGGTGTTTTTCTTCAAAACCGATAGATATGAACATCGCGAAAGGCTCAGGAAAATATTTCCGTACATTCTTGGCGCAATCACACCGGCACTGCTAGCAAAACAACATGAACTGAAGCGACTGAAAAGCGACCTTACTCGGAAGGAGCGCGAACTAAAGGATGCAGCCGAAGTATCTGCACAATGGGTAGCAGAGCTTCAGACAAAAGTCAGTGAAGCGCGCGAGCTCGGCCTGATAGCTACTGAGGGTCAGATTGTCCATGAAGAGATGATCAGTCTCTTAGAAAATATAGTTCATCGGACTGACGTGACGCTCGCCGTGAGCACCGCCACGATTACCCAAGCGGTTCAGGAGTTAAATGGATTGGAAGCGGAAGAATTGCAAGTTTCTCTCGACCTCACAGGTCTTCGGCGCCGATTGACTGAGATGAGTCGAATTGGTGGGAGCGCTTCGAACTATCACGAGGCTCTTCATATTCAGCGTGATCGTTTGCAGCTTGCGGATTGGATTGGACAACATGCAGACGGAAAAGCGAATTGCCCGATATGTGGAGGCAATATGAAGCCAAGTGAACAGTTGAATGAGTTGAAAAAATCTCTGGCGGAGTTGGAAAATGACGCCGGAGGCGACTTTGAAATACCTGCTGCCTTTGATCGTGAAATGCAACGAGTGCAAGTTGACATCAGCGAGACCACGGAGAAGCTCAAAGCGATTCAGGTTCGCAAAACGGCATTAACCCAGCGATCAGAGTCAGCAAGAGCGCAGCAATATCAAAGCAAGAGAGCTGAGCGATTTGTCGGAAGACTTGAAAGTGCACTGGATCTTCATCGTCGACTTGGGGATGAAGGAGGTCTACGTTCTGAAGTGGATCAGTTGAGAGAGCAATACCGACAACTAAATGAGGTGCTGCGTCGAGAGAATCTTGAAGAAAGGAAACAAAGAGCTTTGCGTTTAGTAAATGCCAATACCGCGCGCCTAATGCCACTGCTCGATAGCGAACGACCGGATGACCCCGTATCGTTAGAAATCGACGATCTGACAGTCAAGGTCACCGGAGTCAACCGTGACGACTATCTCTCGGAAATCGGTAGCGGTTCGAACTGGCTCTCATACCACATCGCTGTCACTCTTGCTCTCCAGCAGTTTTTCCTGAGTCTTGATCACAGCCCCGTGCCAAGCTTCTTGGTGATGGACCAACCCAGCCAAGTATATTTTCCGAAAAAGCTAGTTGTTCGTGAGGGCGAGATACCTGAGGAACCGCAAATCAAAGATGAAGATATCGAAGCAGTACGAAAGGCGTTTAAAACATTGGCGCAGGTTGTTGCGTCAGCAAAAGGACGCCTACAAGTGATTGTGCTCGATCATGCGCCGCGTGACGTTTGGGGTGATATCCCAAATGTGGTTGCTTTCGAGGAGTGGAGAAATGGCATGAGCCTTATTCCCTCGGAGTGGATTTCTTAACTCGATAAAATAACGGATGGAATTACAGACTTAAGTCCGGTTACACCGGAACTGGCCGAGATGCGTATTGCGCTTGGCAACACTGGAGACTAACCTAGTTACATATATTTAAGTAACTAGGAATGTCTCATGGCCGGGTCAGACGCTATACTCAAATACATCACCAAGCGGGGCAATGCAGAGGTAGCGGATTTCGAGCGCCTGGGCCTGTCGCGGCCGGTGCTGTTTCGCACGCTGGCGGAGCTGGTTGATCAGAGGCGCATCGTGCGTGTGCGCCGAGGCGTTTATCAACTCGCAACGGTTCGGGACGCCAGCGATAGTTGGGTACAGGTGATGCACCGCTATCCACAAGGAGTTCTGTGCCTGCTCTCGGCATTGGCGTTTCATGAGATCACCACTCAATCGCCGTCCGTGGTGTGGCTAGCGCTGCCCAAAAGCGCGTGGCACAAACTCGAGGACTATCCGCCGTTGCGCATCGTGCATTTTTCCGGCGCGGCCTATACCGCCAGTATCGAGAAACATAAACGCGCGGGCGGAACGGTGCGGGTGTATTCAATGGCGAAAACGGTGGCGGACTGTTTCAAGTTCCGTAATCACATTGGTCTTGATGTCGCCATTGAGGCGCTGCGCGAAGGCTGGCAACAGCGATGTTTTACGCTGGATGAGCTCGACAAAATGGCGCGTGTGTGTCGCGTTCAGGCGGTGCTGCGGCCGTATGTTGAGGCCCTGGTGGCATGACGGGAAAGGCCAATAGTGCAGCCTCGATCCGGCAACGCTTGCTCAACCTGGCGCGCGAACGCCACGAAGATTTCCAACAGATGCTGGTCAACTATGCGTTGGAACGCCTACTTTATCGGTTAGCGCAGTCGGTCCATCGCGAACGCTTCGTACTCAAGGGCGCTCTGTTGTTTCGTTTGTGGTTTGATCTCACGCAGCGGCCGACACGCGATGCTGATTTTCTAGGCTTCGGCGAGGCCGACCCCGAACACTGTGCCGCAGTGTTTCGCCAGATTGTTTCCTTGGATATGACGGCGGATGACGGGTTGGTCTTCAACACCGATTCGGTGCGCGCGGTGGAGATTCGGAAAGAGGCCGGATACCCCGGCGTGCGAGTCAGCATGACGGCGACACTCGACGGCGCACGTATTCCCGTGCAATGCGACATTGGTTTTGGAGATGCAGTCACACCGGCTCCATCGCAACACGCTTATCCAACTTTGCTCGATATGCCGACACCGGTGTTGGCAGTGTATCCACTGGAGACTGTCGTGGGGAAAAACTGGAGGCGATGGTGAAGCTGGCCGGATTCAATTCACGCGTCAAAGACTATTTCGATCTGTGGGTGTTGATGCGCTACGAAAATATTGACCACACAGTGTTACCGGCTGCGATTCGTGCAACGTTCGCACGGCGGCAAACCGCATTGCCGGCCACGCTACCTGCCGGGCTTGCGCCTGATTTCGCTGTGAGTCGACAGACCCTATGGCAGGCATTTCTCACGCGCAGTGGACTCACCGCGCCGCCGCTTGCGGATGTGCTCGACGAACTGCGCAAGCAGTGTTGGCCCTTGTTACAGGCGGCGGCAACAAAGCCGGATTGATTTGAGTTAGATCATCATCGTCATTCCCGCCTGCGGCTCAACAATCCAGCTACAACTGCTTTTCCAAAGCTGGGCGTTGCTTGGGTCGTGTAATAACATTTAAAAATTTAGGTTACAACCTGCACTCCCTACTCCCCCTCCCGCGCCGCCACTTCCCGCTGCCGCCGTTCCGCTTCCTGTTCACGCGCATGTTCGATGACGCGCATCACGGTGGCGACATCGGCCTCTGCGGTGGGGCGCTCGAAGCGTCCGGTGAGCGGGGTGTCAGGCTGGAGTTTACCGCCGACATATAATCCCCAGATTTCTTTGCCGTAGTCGGTTTTGAGTAACGCGGGGGCGTAGCGGCCGAAGTACAGCGCCATATTGTCAACGTCGCGCTCCAGCATCATGCCCGCGCTGTTGTTGCCTGCGGCGTTGACGGCTTGGGGCAGGTCGATAATGACGGGGCCGTGGTTGTCCACCAGCACGTTGAAGGGTGACAAATCGCCGTGCACGAGACCTGCGCACAGCATGCGCACGATTTCCGCGATGATGCGGGCGTGATACTCCAACGCCTGCTCGCGGGTCAGTGCTACATCATTGAGTCGCGGTGCCGCGTTGCCGTCAGCGTCGGTCACCAACTCCATCAGCAGCACTCCATCGACAAATCCAAACGGCGTCGGCACGCGTACGCCTGCGGCGGCCAGTCGATACAGCGCGTCGACTTCGGCGTTGAGCCAGGCTTCTTCGGATTCTTTTTGTCCGTAGCGGGTGCGTTTGCCCATGGCGCGGGCGCGGCGGGAGTTTTTTACTTTGCGGCCTTCCTGATATTGCACGGCTTGCCGGAAGCTGCGTTGGTTAGCTTCTTTGTAAACTTTGGCGCAGCGCGTCGCGGCGCCACAGCGCACGACGTAAACCTGCGCTTCTTTGCCGCTCATCAACTGGGAAATCACTTCGTCAACCAGGCCATCGTCGACCAGCGGTTGCAGTCTTTTCGGTACTTTCATAGGCGTTTTATAAAAAATTTTCTCGCAGGAGATCGTTGCGCAACATTGTAGCGCGTTGCCTGCCGGATTCTGCGTGTTAACATTCCGCACCATGCTTACTCACCCCGACATCAACCCGGTTGCGATCAGTCTCGGCCCACTGCAAGTGCATTGGTATGGCCTGATGTATCTGGTCGCGTTTCTGTCTTTTTATTGGCTGGGTTCTCTGCGCGCCAAGCAACCTGACTCGGGCTGGAAGGTTGAAGAGGTCAGCGACTTATTGTTCTACGGCGCACTCGGTGTGATTCTGGGCGGGCGCTTGGGTTACGTGCTGTTTTACGACCTGAGCAACTACATCACGCAGCCGCTGAATATTTTCAAAATCTGGCAAGGGGGCATGTCGTTTCATGGCGGCTTGCTCGGTGTGATTATTGGCATGGCGATATTCGCGCGCCGCACACAGCGCAGTTTTTTTCAGGTCGCGGATTTCGTTGCGCCGCTGGTGCCGCTGGGTTACGGCGCCGGACGCATTGGCAATTTTATCAACGGTGAATTGTGGGGTCGCGTCACCGACGTGCCGTGGGGCATGGTGTTCCAAAATGCGCCGGATCAGTTGCCGCGCCATCCATCGCAATTGTATCAAGCGTTCCTCGGCGGCCTGGTGATTTTCACTATTATTTGGCTGTATTCACGCAAGCCCCGCCCGACCATGGCGGTGTCGAGTTTGTTTTTGATCTGCTTTGGCAGCTACCGATTTTTTGTCGAATTTTTCCGTCAACCCGATGTGCAACTGGGCTTTGTTGCGTTTGACTGGCTGACGATGGGGCAAATTCTTTCTGCGCCCTTGGTACCGATAGGCATTGCGATGCTGGTGGTGGCGTATCGCAAGCACGCCGCTGCGGTAGGGCGCTCCACATGATCGACCATATTGGTGTTGATGTGAACGATTTCGAACGCAGCAAAGCGTTTTACACCGCCGCGCTGGCGCCACTGGGCTATGCGTTGCTGATGGAATTTCCCGCCTCGGTCACTGGCCACGCCGATGTGGCTGGTTTTGGTGAGGCGCCAAAGCCTGACTTCTGGATCAGTCGCGGCACGACCAGCCGTTCAACCGTGCATGTCGCGATTCGCACTGCCACTCGCAAAGCCGTCGATGCGTTTTATCATGCCGCGCTTGCTGCGGGCGGCAAAGACAACGGCGCGCCGGGATTGCGGGCGCACTACCATCCAAACTACTACGGCGCCTTCGTGATTGACCCGGACGGCCACAATATTGAAGCGGTGTGCCACACCCCGGAGTAAGCCGCGCGCATGCAGCAATATCTCGATTTATTACGCCACGTGCGCACCCACGGTACGCACAAGGAAGACCGCACCGGCACCGGCACGCTGAGTGTGTTTGGCTACCAGATGCGCTTCGATCTCGCCGCCGGGTTTCCGGTCGTGACAACAAAAAAACTGCACCTGCGTTCGATCATTCACGAGCTGTTGTGGTTTATTCGCGGCGACACCAACGTGAAATATTTGCGCGACAACGGTGTGAGCATTTGGGACGAGTGGGCCGACACGAACGGCGACCTGGGCCCGGTGTATGGCAAGCAGTGGCGCTCGTGGCCCACCGCCGACGGGCGCAGCATCGACCAGCTCAGCGAGGTGATCGCACAGATCAAACGCAATCCTGATTCGCGTCGGTTAATCGTCAGCGCGTGGAATGTGGGCGAGATCGAACACATGGCGCTGCCGCCCTGCCATTTGCTGTTTCAGTTCTACGTCGCCAACGGCAAGCTGTCGTGCCAGCTTTATCAGCGCAGCGCGGATATTTTTTTAGGCGTGCCGTTCAACATTGCGTCGTATGCGCTGCTGACGCGCATGATCGCACAAGTCTGCGATCTGCAGCCGGGCGATTTTGTGCACACGCTCGGCGACGCGCATGTGTATCTCAACCACATTGAGCAAGCCGACACGCAACTCGCGCGCAGCACCTTCCCGCTGCCGACGTTGAACATCAATCCCGCCGTGCGCTCAATTTTCGATTTCAAATACGACGACTTCAAGCTCGACAATTATCAATGCCATCCCGCCATCAAGGCGCCGGTGGCGGTGTAATGCCGCGCATCTCCCTGATTGCGGCGATGGCGGACAACCGCGTGATCGGCGTCGCGAACCGGCTGCCGTGGAAGTTACCTGCCGACATGAAGTGGTTTCGCGAACACACCCTGGGTAAGCCCATCGTGATGGGGCGCAAAACGTTTGAATCGTTCGGCGCAAAGCCGCTGCCGGGTCGCACCAATATTGTCGTGACCAGCGACTTGAGTTATCGCGCCAATGGCAGTGTTGTCAGCCATACCATTGCGGACGCTCTTCAAGTTGCCGGTGATGTGCCGGAGGTGATGGTCATCGGCGGCGCATCGTTTTACACGCAAGTACTCCCGCAAACCCAGCGGATGTATCTCACCCTGGTCCATCACACCTTCGATGGCGATGCCTGGTTTCCCGATTTCGACGCGCACGCCTGGCATGAAGTAACGCACATTGATCGCAAAGCGGATGAAAATAATCTTTACGACTGCACCTTCCTGATACTCGAACGTAATCCCTGATACTCAATTTCGTCGCGGTCTTGACAATATATTTCGTGCTCGCCAGCGAAGTGGCTTGCGCATTGGCGGATATTCGCGCATCGCTGGTTTTTAGTCTAAAGCGCACACTGCATCTAATACTTTGTGAGCGCTGTTCCACACTTGATTCGTCGCAGTGAAGAGTTGATCATAAATTTTTTGGCGTGGGGCTCTCCAGTTACGCACGACGCCGACGCAAACAACCCATCGCCTTGCAAACAAGCATTCGCGAGACTGAAGCTGCGTTGCTGCACTTGGGCAGTGCCGAACGCAAATACCAACTACCGTAGAGAGGGTTAACAATGACAAATAAAATCGTCGTTTCTGTTGTCGCGGGATTTTCGCTGTTGGGGTCAACGCTAGTATCACAACTCGTAAATATCAGAACATGAAACGGCGTCTTTTTTCGCCCTGCGTCGTTGCAGCCCCTTGCAATACGTACAGTATTGCTTCGCGTCTGCGCCTCGCAGGGCAAAAAAATCCATCCGTTTCAGTTGTTCTGATATTTACGAGTTGTGATACTGGTGGCTGCACAATGCCCGCCCAACCTGAAGGCCGACGAGATGATGAGCTGCATCGTCACGGAAGGCGCAGGTGAAACCTACCTGCCAACGCAACACACGGTCGAGACGCAAGTGCAGGCCGCGCCAGCAGCGACACAACTAATCGAACAAGCCTCGGCTGACAACGGCTTGTGGACCACCGCGCAAAACGGTTACGAATAAAAGCTCTGACTTATTGTCAAGAACGGCCCGCTCCACGCGGGCCGCTTTTTTTTAACTTTCCGGGTCGCTCAATTGCGGGCACTTGATCTTAGTCGGAACGCGGTCCCCATCCAATCGCAGCGCCGTGAGTTCACCTCCCCACACACATCCGGTGTCCAGCGCGCAGACGTTGTGCTCAAGCACCAAGCCTAGTGTTGACCAATGACCGAAAACAATTTTGCTCGCCGCGCTTTTGCGCTCTGGCGCGCGAAACCATGGAGTAAGGCGACTGTGCACGCGCGGCGCACCTTTTTCTTTGTGTGTAATCCGTCCGTGCTCATCCACATAACGCAGCCGCGTAAAGCAATTCACAATGAAACGCAGGCGCGCCCAACCGGACAATCCTTCATCCCATAAATCGGGCTGGTTGCCATACATGTGCTGAAAAAATTCTTTGTAATCAGGGCCGCGCAACATCACTTCCACTTCGCTTGCGCAGCGTTGCGCTTGCGCTAAATCCCATTGCGGCGGCAACCCGGCATGCAACATCGCATAACCGCGCGTGGCGTCATGATGTAGCAGTGGCTGCTTGCGCAGCCAGTCGAGCAATTCGTCACGATCTGGCGCTTTCAAAATGTCGCCGAGGGTGTCGTCGTGCTTCGCGCGGTCGATGCCGACGGAAATCGCCAGCAAATGCAGGTCATGATTGCCCAGTACGGTGATCGCACCATCACCCAACGATTTGACAAATCGCAGCACGTCCAGCGACTTCGGGCCGCGATTGACCAGATCGCCCACCAGCCAGAGTTGATCTGCACGCGCATCAAACCGCAGCGTTTCCAGCAGTCGCTGTAGTTCGTCGTAACACCCTTGAATGTCACCGATGGCGTAGAGTGCCATGAGCCAGGCTCCGCGTTTGATTGGGCATTGTACGAATTAAAGTCGGTGTTGCCCACGGTCGACAATGGGATAACTTGTTAGGATGATAGGCATGTCGAGCAAACGTTTTGTCGCACCCCGTTCGCTGTTCACCACCAGCGTGATTATTTTGTTTGCCGCGATGGCGCTCGAAACTCTGGCGCTGGCAATTCTCAATCGCGAGATGGTGAACAACCTGCTGTTTCCGATTTCACAGTACCTCCCGATGTTCTCGGTAATCTGGAAAGACAATCCGTGGGCCGCACTGCAAATTCTCGCCGATAAAAGTGTATTGGCCATCGGCTCTTACGACGCACAAAGCGGCCTGTATTTGTGGACGCTGGAATTTGATGCCTTGTCGTTGTTGTTGCATGTGGCGGGTGCCATTGTGATTGCAAAAATGATTGCGCGACCACGCCATATTTTAGGATCGGCAGCCGCTGGTGCTGCGTTGGTGATGCTGTCACACACCTACGTAACGGTGATGGCGCATTGTGCGGGGCCGACGTGGGCTGGGTTTGTTGCGCTCTATGGCCTGGGAGTGGAAAAATTTCCGGTCAATTCGACGTGGCAGTGGTTATTTTTTGCGGCGGGCGCGGCGCTGATATTTATTGCGCGGCGGCTGGCGGCTTCACCTGCAACCAGAATGTAACGGGTCCGTCGTTGACTAATATCACTTGCATATCAGCACCGAAGATTCCGGTTTGAACATCGACATGTTTTGCACTGGTCTGCCCGACCAAATACTCGAATAGCCTTCGTCCTTCGCCCGGTTCCGCTGCTGTTGTAAAACCGGGTCGCATGCCTTTGCGCGTGTCCGCTGCGAGCGTAAATTGCGGCACCAGCAACACTCCGCCGCCGATGTCTTGCACGCTTAAATTCATCTTGCCTTGTGCATCCGAGAACATGCGATAGCCCAGCATGCGCTCAAGCAGCCGGTCGGCATTTGCACATTCATCGCCGCGCTCCACGCCGATCAGTGCCAGGATACCGCGCTCGATGGCGCCAACTGTTGAGTTTTTTATTTCGACACGTGCAGCGCTCACGCGCTGCAGTAATGCGATCATTTAAATTTCGCGCCCATCGCATCGGCGGCTTGCACCAATGCGTCGGCGATACCCGGCTCAAAAGCAGAATGTCCGGCAGCGGAAATAATGCGCAAATCAGACTGCGGCCAGGCTTTATGCAGCTCCCACGCGCTGGCAATTGGGCACACCGAGTCGTAGCGCCCATGCACGATGACGCCGGGAATATCTTTCAATCGCGGCGCATCGCGTAAAATTTGATCAGGAGCGAGGAAGCTGTTGTTTACAAAATAGTGACATTCGACCCGCGCCAAACTCAACGCGGTGTACGGACTCGCAAAGTGATCAATCACATGTTTGTTCGGATTCAATGTGGCGCAGCGCCCTTCCCACACTGACCATGCCTTGGCCGCAGACATGCGGGCGATTTCATCTTTACCGGTGAGACGGCGATAGTAGGCTTGCACCAGATCGTGGCGTTCTTCGGGTGGAATCGGCGCTAAAAAATCTTCCCAGTAATCCGGGAAAAGACGGTTGGCACCTTCTTGGTAAAACCATTGAATCTCCCACGGGCGAGTTAAAAAAATACCGCGCAGGATCAAACCTAAGACGCGCCCAGGATGGGCCTGTGCGTATACCAACCCCAACGTGGAACCCCAGGAACCACCGAACACAACCCAACGTTGGATGCCGAGAATGGTGCGGATGTGTTCCATGTCCGCAACCAGGGCTTGCGTGGTGTTGCCTTCAAGTTCAGCGTGCGGCTTGGATTTGCCGCAGCCGCGCTGATCAAACAACACAATGCGGAACACATTGGGATCAAAAAAGCTGCGATGTTGTGGTTCACACCCGGCACCTGGACCTCCGTGAACAAACACAATCGGCACGCCTTGTGGATTGCCACATTCCTCCACGTGCAACACGTGCAGCGAATCGACTGCAAGGCTGTGCGTAACATAGGGCTTGATCAGCGGATAGAGATTGCGCATGGCGTGGTCGGCTTAGTCTTTTACCGGCTCGCCTTTAAATCCGATGAACGCCGCCACGCCGATGCTCAGCAATGCCGCCAATACCAGCACCGGCCCGATACCAGACTTTATCACCGGCAACACCCAGTATTGGTCCAGTGCAACCACCAGATACAACGCGCCCGAGTGCAACAAGGTACCGAGGATAAACAACCAACTGATGATTTGTTTGAACAGTGGTGCAACAGCGATGAAACACAGAGCGATACCCGCAGCAATGTTAAGCAGCGACTCCAGATTGCCGTGCGCGTGCGGGCCGGATTTAATCGCGTCGATCGGCGCCTGTGCGTTGTAAAGCATATTCAGTGCAAGGATGCCTGCGGTGTTGGCTTTGGCAATCGCGTCGGTTGGCAAGGCTTGCAGATCTTCTTCAAAGTTGTTTTCTTGCAGTTGTTGCAGGCGCCCCACTTTTTCCTGCTTCACGACGCGCGCTTCGTCTACACCTGGCACCAACTTCACCGCCATGTAAGGACCCAAGGCCGCCGTCACCACCAACATCAGAAACCCAAACACCACGTTCTTTTTGCCGATCATAGTCCCTCCCTAAAACTGGCCTGACTGAAGCAAAAACTTTAACACAAGAATGCTGGTGATGAGTGTCTGCACACGCCGGTTGACCGCAACCGGCGTGTCGACATCAATCGTTGCTGCGCGACGTACGCTTGCGCGCATTTTCATCGAGCTGCTTTTTGCGGATGCGGGTGAAGTTGGGCGTGACTTCAACCAGCTCGTCATCGTTGATGAACTCAAGCGACTGTTCCAGGCTCATGCGAATCGGCGGCGTGAGCAGGATATTTTCGTCTGACCCGGAGGCGCGCATGTTGGTGAGCTTCTTCTCCTTGAGCGGATTCACGACCAGGTCGTTGTCGCGTGAATGGATACCGATCACCATGCCTTCGTAGACTTCGTCGCCGGGGCCGATAAATAAGCGTCCACGCTCTTGCAAACTGAACAGCGCGTAACCCACGCCTTTGCCGTTGTCGTTAGAAATCAATACGCCATTGATGCGCTTGCCGAACTGCCCGCGTTTCAACACATCGTAACGATCAAAGGTCGAGTACAACAGTCCGGTGCCAGATGTTGCCGTTAAAAATTCGGTGCGAAAACCGATCAAACCGCGCGCCGGAATTTTATAATCCAAACGCACGCGGCCACGGCCGTCGGGCATCATGTTTTGCAGATCACCACCACGCGTGCCGAGTTTTTCCATCACCGAACCCTGATGCTGTTCTTCCACGTCGGCGGTCAGTTGCTCGTAGGGCTCCATTTTGACACCGTCGACTTCTTTGACGATGACTTCCGGGCGCGATACGCCTAACTCGTAACCTTCGCGGCGCATGTTTTCAATCAGCACGCTCAAGTGCAATTCGCCACGTCCTGAGACGCGGAATTTTTCCGCCTCGGAAGTATCTTCCACGCGCAACGCCACGTTGACCATCAGCTCGCGCTCGAGACGTTCACGCAGGTGGCGTGACGTGACATATTTTCCGTCTTTGCCGACGAAGGGCGAATCGTTCACCTGGAAGGTCATGGTGACGGTCGGTTCATCCACTGCCAACGGCGGCAATGCTTCGACCGTGGCGGGATCGCATAAGGTGTCGGAAATATTCAACCGGTCAATACCGGTCACCGCGACGATGTCGCCGGCGTAGGCTTCAGGAACTTCGGTGCGGTCCAAACCAAGGAACCCGAACACCGACAATATGCGGCCGTTACGTTTGCCACCTTGTGCGTCGATCACGGTGATTTGCGTGTTGGTTTTGACGCGGCCGCGCTTGATGCGGCCGATGCCGATTACGCCCAAATAGCTGCTGTAGTCCAGCGTGATGATTTGCATCTGGAACGGGCCGTCCAAGTCCACCTGCGGTGGGCTGACCTTGTCGATAATGGTCTGGAACAGCGGGTCCATATTGCCTTCGGTGACATCCGAGGTTAACCCGGCATAGCCGCGCAACGCGGACGCGTAAACTACCGGGAAATCCAGTTGTTCGTCGGTCGCACCGAGGCGATCAAACAAATCGAAGGTTTGGTCCAGCACCCAGTTGGGGCGCGCACCGGGACGGTCGACTTTATTAATGACAACAATTGGCTTCAAACCCAGCGCAAATGCCTTTTGCGTAACGAAACGCGTCTGCGGCATCGGCCCGTCCACTGCGTCGACTAGCAACAACACGCAGTCCACCATCGACAACACGCGCTCCACTTCGCCGCCGAAATCCGCATGCCCGGGGGTGTCGACAATATTGATGCGGTAGTCGCGCCACTGTACCGCCGTGTTCTTGGCCAAAATGGTGATACCGCGCTCCTTTTCCAGATCGTTGGAGTCCATCACGCGCTCGACAACTTTTTTCTGCTTGTTGAGCGTGCCGGACTGCTGTAGCAATTGGTCAACCAGCGTGGTCTTGCCGTGGTCAACGTGGGCGATGATGGCGATGTTGCGTAATTTGTCGTCGATGCGCATGGATTCACAGCTCGTAAATTTGATAACGAATTTGTAAAAAAAACCGCCGCCCAGAGGGCGGCGGTTTCGATCCCGCCTAAAGAGTGGCGGGCAGGATTATACCCGATTACTTGGCGTCGGGGATGGCTTTTGCCTTCAGTTCATCCGCAGACGCTTTTGCAAAGCCATATTTTGCGTAAACCGCCTGCGCTTCATCCGTTGCCAAATAGGCCAGGAATGCCGCCGCGTTCTTCGCGTTGCGGCCATCTTTATACGCACCGATCACATAACCAGCTTTGTCTTGCTTGTTGAGAGGGGCGCTAATGGCAACACCGTCCACCTTACGACCCGTGGCCTTGGCGTGCGCCACTTCTGTGGCCCACACGATGCCAACATCCGCTTCACCTTTTTCGATGCGATCCGGCGTTTCACGATGATGACGCTCGGTGAACCAGGTCTTGTTCGCCACCGCCCAGCACCCTTTGCACTCTTTACCGCCGGTGACTTTGTCATAGATACCCAGATCCTTCAGCATCTCGGCTCCGTAAAATTTGAAGATGCCTTCGGTGAGCGGATTCGGATGCGACTGCACCAGATCGTCACGCTTCAGGTCCTCAACACCCTTAATCTTTTTAGGATTACCGGCTGCAACCATCAACTCCAGCTTGTTGTGGGTATAGGTCTGGTACTGCTCCATCTTGCCGACACTCTTCAATTTCTTGAGGTGGCCGACGTCGACGCTTGCATATATGTCAGGATTCATCGCAATTTTTTGACCGTTGATCTCGCCCTGTTTGAGCAGTTGGTCAGACAGAATCTGACCGGGCGGAATGGTTTCAACAAACACCGACTTGATGCCGGGTGTTTTCTTCAGGAACCCCTTCATCAACTCTTCGATGACCATGAATTGATTACCCGCCAGGTACACCACCAGATCCGCCGTGTACGAGTCGCCGATCTTGCCCAAGTCAACTTTTCCATCGGAATAAAACGTCCGGTAATCTGCATCACCACCATCGCCCGGCTCAACCGCAGCTGCGAATACTGCCGGAGCCATCGACATTGCAAACATCGTAGTCAGTACTTTTTGCGCTAATTTCATCACCCGCTCCTTATTGATCGTGTTTTTTAGGACGTCTACATCATCACTGCCAAACATCTACAGATCGTTTAACTAATTTCCATCCTGAGAATGCGTTCGTGGACGAAGCTTGAACGCAAAGACCGTTTTTTTATGTGTGTAGATTACTGCATAACCGCATCGCACCGCCCGATAAGCGCGGAAGTGCGATCCGTGTTTACATCCAGAAAATTTAGGGCCGGACGTAGCTCCAACCCTTCTCCTGTAATTCAAGTATCCGCACCAGTCCCGCCGGTACCATGCGCGCGCCTGCGGCGATTTCAGCTTTGGCGTTGTTGTCTTTTTCCCATTTCTTGATCGTATTTCCACACGCCGAGAAGGTGACATTTTGCAGCGCGAGGTCCTTGATGCGGCCTGCAACCGGGCTGTCTTTGAGCATCATCTTCAACCCCGGGCCGAAGGAAACCACCTCAATGTTGATATTGTCGATGCCGACTTCTTTTTGCACGTTAACCGCGTTGTTAAGTGCCAGGTTCGCGACTTTTTCATTGTCCTCCGAAAGCTGGATGACCATGTTGTGCGGCTTTTTTGCGGGCGTCGCGATTTCTGCCGCAACTGAAATTCCAGCCAATAAAGCCACCGAAGCAACTACCACTGCGAGCTTTGCAAGTACCAATTTCATATCACTCCTCCGCCTCATGTTGATACAACGTTTTGGCCAAATGCCTACTTTTGCGATATCCGGCCATCTCAATAAATTTCACTGCACAGGAATATAACTCAACACTAATTAATATTGGCAATCAAAACCCACGATCCATGCCCATGTGTATTTATATAAGGATCAAATTTTCCGAAACACGACACGCTATGACGCAACTACGCGCGTGAATAGCCGAGATTCGGCGCCAGCCACCGTTCGGCATCGGCAAGTTCCCAAGCTTTGCGTCGCGCGTAATCAGCAACCTGGTCGGCGTTGATTTTGCCCACTGCAAAATACTTGGCTTCGGGATGCGCAAAATAAAATCCACTCACCGCTGCCGTGGGCAGCATCGCGTAGGCGTCGGTTAACGAGATCCCGGTGTTGTCTTTTGCATTGAGCAACTCCCACAACAACCCCTTTTCGGTGTGCTCGGGACACGCCGGGTAACCTGGCGCGGGACGGATGCCATTGTATTTTTCGTCAACCAGTTCAGCGCTAGTGAGCTGTTCATTCGACGCGTAACCCCACAACTCTTTGCGCACTTTTTCATGCAACAATTCGGCAAACGCTTCTGCCAGACGATCCGCCAGCGCCTTCAGCATGATGGCGCTGTAATCGTCGTGATTTTTTTCAAAGCGCGCCACGTGTTCGTCGATGCCGATCCCGGCGGTCACTGCAAAGCCACCAAAGTAGTCGTGCACACCGCTGTCTTTGGGTGCGATGAAATCCGCGAGACACAGATTCGGCTTGGCATCGGGCTTGGGCTGCTGCTGGCGCAGGAAGTGGAACGTGGTCGTGACTTTTTTACGCGTGTCGTCGGCAAATATTTCTACGTCATCATCGCCTACGCGATTGGCCGCGAACAAACCGACTACGGCACGCGCGCTCAACCAACGCTCGGCGATAATCTGCTGCAGCATCGCCTGTGCGTCGGCGAACAGTTTGCGCGCTTCGACGCCTTGCGTAGCATCCTGCAAGATTTTCGGATAACTGCCGCGCAGCTCCCAAGCCTGAAAGAACGGTGTCCAGTCGATGTAACGCTGGATTTCCGAGAGCGGGAAATCGTCGAACGCCTGGATGCCAAGCTTGCGCGGCTTGGCCGGAACAAATCGGCTCCACTCGATCTTGACTTTATTGGATCGCGCCTGAGCGAGCGTCAGCCATTGGGTCTGCTTTTCACGGCCCAGATATTGTTCACGTACTTCATCGTACTCCGCTCGAATCCGTGCCGCGTATTCAGCGCGGGTAGCACCGATCAGGTTCTGCGCAACGCCCACTGCGCGCGAGGCATCTTTAACGTAAATCACCGGGTGTGGATAATTCGGCGCAATCTTCACCGCCGTGTGCGCACGCGAGGTGGTCGCGCCGCCGATCAACAACGGTAATGTGAAGCCCTGGCGCTGCATTTCTTTGGCGAGATGCGCCATTTCTTCCAGCGACGGGGTAATCAGCCCCGACAAACCGATAATGTCAACATTGTGCTCGCGCGCCGCATCGAGAATTTTTTGCGCGGGCACCATCACGCCAAGATCTATTACTTCAAAGTTGTTGCACTGCAACACCACGCCGACGATGTTCTTGCCGATGTCGTGCACGTCACCCTTCACTGTCGCCATCAATATTTTTCCGGCGGCGCGTGAGTCGGCATGTTTTTCTGCTTCGATATAGGGCAGCAAATGGGCCACGGCTTTCTTCATCACGCGCGCGGACTTCACCACCTGCGGCAAAAACATTTTTCCGGCGCCGAACAAATCGCCGACCACATTCATGCCGTCCATCAACGGACCTTCGATGACTTGAATCGGCCGAACCACGGTCAGACGTGCGGCCTCGGTGTCTTCGACCACGTAGGCGTCAATACCGTGCACCAGCGCGTGTTCCAAACGCTTGGTTACCGGCCAAGCACGCCACGCCAGGTCTTCGACTTTTGCGGCAGTGGTGCCGTCGCCTTTGTATTGACCGGCAATCGCCAGCAGGCGTTCGGTCGCATCGTCACGGCGGTTGAGCACCACATCTTCGACACGTTCGCGCAACTCAGCAGGCAGATCGTCGTACAGAGCGAGTTGCCCGGCGTTGACAATCCCCATGCTCATGCCTGCTTTGATGGCGTGATACAGGAACACAGAATGAATCGCTTCGCGCACCGGGTTGTTGCCGCGAAACGAAAACGACACATTGCTGACGCCACCGCTGATGAGCGCGTACGGCAAGGTGTTTTTGATGGTGCGCGTGGCGTTAACAAAGTCCACGGCGTAATTGTTATGTTCTTCAATGCCGGTCGCGATAGCGAAAATATTCGGATCGAAGATGATATCTTCCGGCGCAAATCCGGCCTGCTCGATCAGAAATTTATAACTGCGCGCACAAATGTCAACCTTGCGCGCCTGCGTGTCGGCCTGGCCTTGTTCGTCAAAGGCCATCACCACCGCTGCGGCGCCGTATTTGCGAATCTTCTTCGCGTGTTCAAGAAACTGCGCCTCGCCCTCTTTGAGCGAAATCGAATTCACTACACCCTTACCCTGAATACATTTCAGGCCGGCTTCGATGATCGACCACTTGGACGAGTCGATCATCACCGGCACGCGCGCGATGTCGGGCTCGGAGGAAATCAGATTCAGGAAGGTGATCATCGCCTGCTCGCCGTCGAGCATGGCCTCGTCCATATTGATGTCGATCACCTGCGCGCCGCTTTCGACTTGCTGGCGCGCGACGTTGAGCGCCTTGTCGTATTCGCCGTTGAGCACCAATTTTTTGAAGGCGGCCGAACCGGTGACGTTGGTGCGCTCGCCAACATTGACGAACAAGCTGTCGCCGGAAATATTAAACGGCTCGTAACCGCTTAAACGACACTGCGGCCCGACCACCGGAATCGTGCGCGGCGCAACGTCACGCACCGCCTCCACGATGGCACGAATATGATCCGGCCCGGTACCGCAGCACCCGCCGACGATATTCAGCAAGCCGCTGCGCGCCCACTCGCCGATCTGTTCGGCCAGCATTTGCGGCGTTTCATCGTAACCGCCGAAGGCGTTGGGCAAACCGGCATTGGGATGCGAGCTGATCGGACAATTCGCGATCCGGCCCAACTCATCGACATATTGACGCAGATCCTTGGCGCCCAGCGCGCAGTTCAGGCCAAAAGAAATCGCATCGGCATGGCGCAGCGAATTGTAAAACGCCTCAACCGTCTGGCCTGTCAAGGTGCGGCCCGAGGTATCGGTGATCGTCCCAGAGATCATCACCGGCAACTCAATTCCCGCTTGCTCGAAAAATGTCTTGACCGCGAACACCGCTGCCTTGGCATTGAGCGTGTCGAAGATAGTTTCGATCAAAATGAAATCAGCGCCGCCATCGACCAGCCCGCGCGTCGCTTCAACATATGCACTCGCGAGCTGATCGAAGGTGATGTTACGGAAGCTCGGGTTGTTGACATCCGGTGAAATCGAACAGGTGCGATTGGTCGGCCCCAATACGCCCGCGACAAAGCGCGGTTGGTTCGGTGTCTTCGCCGTCGCTGCATCCGCCGCTTCGCGCGCCACGCGCGCAGCGGCGACATTCAGCTCGTACGCCAACGGCTCCATTTTATAGTCCGCCATCGAAATGGTGGTGGAGTTGAAGCTGTTAGTTTCGAGAATGTCGGCGCCTGCATCCAGGTATTGACTATGAATTTCGCGAATGATGTGCGGCTGGCTGAGCACCAGCAAATCGTTGTTGCCTTTCACGTCACACGGGTGATTTTTGAACCGCGTGCCGCGATAGTCCGCTTCTTGAAGGTTATAACCCTGGATCATAGTGCCCATGGCCCCGTCCAGAATCAGGATGCGTTGCTGTAAAGCCTGCTTGAATTGCGCGATGCGCGTGCTGCGACTCATGGGTCTACCGTCATGAAAAATAGGCGCGCAAGCTTAGCATGGCGCACCGGCCAGCCCAACGCGCAGCGTGGTCAACATTGCTCCCAAGGCAAGCCGTGATAGCGCCAACCACCTGTTGTGCTGCGATGATGGGTATCATCGAGCTCGCCCTCGAACCCCTCGGTAACGTGATAAATCTCGGCAAATCCTTCTTTGACCAACAATTCACCTGCTTCTAACGAGCGCTTCCCGCTGCGGCAAATCAATATCACTGGCGCACTGCTCTGCCCTTCATGCGCACTGATTCCACCCAACATCACCTGCCGCACCTGCGGCGCAAATTGTGGATTGATTTTCCAATCCGGCTCGTCAATCCAAGGCAGATGAATCGCGCCTTTGGGATGGCCCACGAACAAAAATTCCATGGATGAGCGCACGTCGATCATTACGGCGCGGGGGTTTTTTTGTAACAGCTCATACGCCTGCTTGGGCGTGAGATCGTGCACGGGTGACGCAGTCATGATTGCAATGCTCCTTCGTTGGAATTGCTACAAACATAGAGTAGCGCACCCGGCGTGGCAATTGCCGGGCATACGCAAGGGCGTTGTATTGGCGTCGCAAATAGTGTCAAGACTGAGCACAAGGGCGCCGTTGGTTCGAAGATCGAGGTGTTGGTAGGGCGGACTTTTTGTCGTCGAGATTGTCGGTGACGCTGAGAAGCTGGTGCGCGGCATCGTAGGCGTAGGTCATTACGACGCTGTCGGGCGTGGTCACGCTGCGGACTTGTCCGGCGAAGTCGTGGTGGTGGTCGTGACGCGGGACAATCCGCCCGCTGGAGTTTTAGTCACGCTCAGCACGCGCCCGCGTAAGTCATAGCTGTATTGGGTTTGCAGGCCGTTGGCGTCGGCCATTGACAACAACCGCCCCGCCGCGTCGTAGGAATTATATGTCGTGCTCTGGCCCAATGCGTTAGTGACGCGCTGCAATTGTCCACCATAGGAGTAGTTCAGCAGCATAGGGCAATTGGACGCGATAGGAACTGTGAATGTTACCGGCAACCAATCCCGTTATCGAGCGCAAGCGCAGGCAGCCAAAACGAAAAGCGTGATAAAATTTTTCATGAATGAGCACGGACTGCGGCAAACGGATATACCGGAGATCGGCAGCCAAGGCGTGGTATCCGAAGTGCTGGCGGGCAAGCGCGAATTAAACACGCGCCAGATCACGGGGCTCGCCAAACGTTTTGGGGTTTCTCCTGCAGTGTTCTTTTGAGAAGCAACACAAGCGGTTAGCATGTAAAAGGGAAGCGTCCCCTTTTCTGTCCCTCCTTTTCTGTCCCCTTTTCTGGGTAGCGTCCCCTTTTCTGGTGCGGCCCCTGTTCAGGCTCATCTTGCAGTGGAAGACTCTTTAATAGTTGGCCGGAATTTTGTTTAGCTCTACACTTGGCAAGGCTCGTAGAAATTCCGGTTCGATGTCATTTGTGCGAATCGAAATCGCGTGTCTAGATGGCAATCGATTTCTCAATAAAGTTCGATCCAAAGGGCAAGTCCGACGCGGCCATTCACTGAAGTGTATTAATGAAGGGTGAAATCATGTCCAATGCAATCGATTCGTATTCGATCAACCTCGTTTCTGTCGCCGCGAACGGTACACAAGGCAATGGTTTCAGCCGAACACTAAATTTCGCTCACTCGCTGATGTCCGCGGACGGTCGCTACGTTTTGTTCTTCACGCTTGCGGACAATTTCGTGCCCCCGGGCAACGACCTCAATCTTACGCAGGACGTGTTTCTCAAGGACATGCTTACGGGCGACCTTCAACTCATTTCCGGAATCGATGGCCATACCGGCAATAAGGCCAGTTTGGCGGGATCACTCACCAGCAACGGCCAGTATGCCGTGTTCTACAGTTCGGCAAACAATCTGCTGGGACTTGGCGCCGATAACAACAATAAATGGGATGTCATTCTGGTCAACCTCGCAACAAATACCAGAACGCTGGTCTCGGCGGCTACCGACTCCGCCGGCCATGTCATCCAAGGATGATTTTAACAGTTTTAACGGCATGGCAACGCCCGATGGAAAATTCGTGGCATTCGACAGCTTTGCTGACAATTTTGTGGCTGGCGATACAGACCCCGGCATCGATGGGAACAAGGACGTATTCGTCAAAAACATGACTACCGGCGAAATCGTGCTTGTCTCGGGAACGGTCGATGGGGGCCATACCGTCTTCGGGAATGGCAACAGCGATGGGGGAGTCATCTCCGACGACGGCCGCTTCGTGTATTTCGAGAGCGATGCCGACAATCTGGTATCTGGCGACAACAACGGCGCCACGGATGCCTTTATCAAAGATTTATTGACGGGTAGGATTGAACTCATTTCGAAGTCGTCAAGCGGTCCTGGATCGGCCAATGGTCTTTCCTTGAGTATGACGATGACACCGGATGCTAAATACGCGGTGTTTTACACCGAAGCCACCGACATCGTGCCCGTGTCATCGGACCATCCTTTTGGTCCCGGGGACATCATATGGAAGAACCGCATCACCGGTGACACCAAACTAGTATCCGCTGCGGCTGATGGCACACCAGGAAACGATTTTAGCGGCAATGCGGTCATTTCTGCCGACGGACGCTATGTTGCGTTCGACAGTAGCGCCAGCAACCTCGTTGCAGGCGACACCAAAGATAATAACGATGTGTTCGTAAAAGACATGCTGACCGGCGCCATCGTCATGGTATCGGTCAACGCCCAGGGTGTTCAAGGCGATCAGTTCGGCATTCATCCTGTCATCTCGGCTGACGGCAAGTACATCGCATTCCAGGGCGACTCTACCAATCTCGTCCCAAACGACACCAATAATCAGAGAGATGTTTTTCGAGCCTTCAACCCGCTCTACAACTTTGACCCTGTCATCAAATCGAACGGCGGCGGGGTTACGGCGGATGTAGCTGTCGCAGAGAACACGACTGGTGTGACCACGGTCATCGCCACGGACCAGAACATTAATCAAGCACTTACCTATTCGATCGTCGGCGGAGTGGATGGGAGCTTATTCAAGATCGAGTCGGGGGTACTGGCTTTCATCACCTCCCCGGATTTCGAACATCCCAATGATGCCAATCACGACGGAATCTACGAAGTTTTGGTCGGCGTTTCCGACGGTGACTTCGGCCAAGATACCCAATTGATCAAGGTCAAAGTAACCGATGTCAACGAACCGCCTGTAATTACGTCTGGTGGGGGCGGTGATCGCGCTGACTACGTGATCGGCGAAGATGCGTTTGAGCATGGTCGGCGTGGCGTGACTACGATACAGGCAACAGATCCCGACAAAGGCGATGCACGAAGCTACTCCATCGTCGCCGGAACCGGCCTTGACATGGCGGGTCATGCTATTTTCAGCATCGACAAAACCACTGGCCAGCTGTCGTTCATCAAGCATCCTGATGAAGACAAAACCTACAGCTTGACAGTTCAAGTATCCGACAAACAAGGCTTATTTGACACTCAAGCAATCACTGTCCATGTGGACGATGGGGCGTTCAAAGGTACTGCCAACGCAGATACGCCGGATTTGGCAAAGGATTTCAATCCCGGTACGGGGGGGCCCGGCACACGACACACACTGAAATAGATCATCTGTTGGTAAGCGGTTTATGCGAGACGGCTTTTCTTGCTAGCGGACAGGTCGCCGATGCGAAGAACGGCCACGATGTCATAATCGATCTTAATGGCGCTGGTCATGACGAGAGTCAGGGGGGCATGAGGTCAGGTCAGGCTTGCGTAGTTGCATATCTAGGTTCGGTTTACATCTATATGAAGTCAAATGGCATCTAAGGCTGCATCCATATTGGGGTCGGAATCCGATTTACACTTGGTTGACCGCATTAAAAAAAATTGCCTCTTAACAAAACTCAGCAAAAGTTTTATGTTGTGCTGCACGAACAACCAGTTAGGGGTGGTGCGATGAAAAAGGAAGCGATGAGTTTTTTGGCAACGGCGCTTTGGAGAAGAAGACGCGTGCCAAGCGTATTTGTTCAAAGAACGCTGGCCGCAGGGCTTCCACTGCCCGGCCTGCGGCCACGCGCACGCGCATCGTTTGCCCAGCCGGGGGTTGTATCAGTGCAGTGGCTGTCACAAGCAACATTCGGTGATTTCCGGCACGTTGTTCCATTCGACCAAGCTGCCCCTGGTGAAGTGGTTCTGGATGAATTCTGTTACCGATTCAACCGCCGACACTGCGAACCCGAACTCCCAGCACGACTGCTCGGCGTCTGTGCAACCCATTTACCCGTCAAATTCGGCTGAGTTTTGTTAAGAGGCAGTAAATTTTTTCCAGCCAGTCCGGCCCGATCAGCACCAGCACCACCGCTGCATGGTTAACGGCGTACTCGATGCGCTCGGGAAAAACCTCGCCGATGTCGATGCCGTCCAAATCGTAGAAAATCACCTCGGCATCGAACCAGTGGCGCAGGCGGTCGAACAGGCGGCCCGCATGGCCACCGGCATCCGCGCGGCGATAGCTGATGAAGATCATGCCCATAATGCGACGGGAGTCGATCTGATCAATAAATCAAAAATTGTCATGTCCGTGTTCCATGCTGTAGCGCGGTCCTGCAACGACCCCTCTCAGGCCACGTTTTGTTTGTTGTTTGGCGTAAGTTCAAAGTGCAACGCCCCCAGTAAAATATAGCCGCAATTTTTTGCTCGACAGCAAGCGCGCGTTTTGACCCGTGCCGCCTCGGCTTGATCCAACGGAGCGGAACGAGGAAGATGAGGCCGTAATCGTCGGCGTTGAGAGAAGACAAGTAGGCTGTGCAGCGGAATAACGCAGCACTCGATTCGGTTGATCACTATGGAGAGCACTCGCATGAAAACAGGTTTGATCACGGTGGTGGCGTTCGCCTCGGTTATGGTTTTATCCGGGGCGGCATTGGCGGACGGCGCATCTTGCGCTTCCAAGAAAGGCGCACACAAAGACATGTCTGCGGCGATATCAAAAGACGGCGTGGATTCTCACGGCTGGTCAGCATCGCAAGATGCAGTCAAGACCGAGCCCTCGGCGGTCCCGGGTGCGGAAGTGAAGCAAGAAGTTCCGGTACAACCAGCTCCAGGTGCGCTGCAAATCTAGGCCGGTGGCGATACGTTTTACCCACCATCAAAGAGGGCTTCACGCCCTCTTTTTTTGCCTTCCGAAAGGAATCGAGGTTGCACTCTTGCAATGGATTGTTGCTGTTTGCCCCGATAATCGTTTACGAGACCGTGCCGTCACTTCGCAGCGGGCCACGATGGTAGGCTCCGTTTTTCCAGGTGGTTGGTAACGGCTGATTTATGACGACGGAAACTCTGAAAAAAGCGGACGCCATTATCGGTATTCAATACCTGCGCGGCGTCGCGGCATTAATGGTGGTTTTTTTCCATTCGCGTTCTTACTTCACCGACCTCGCAGTGTGGACCGGCGTCGGCGCGCGGGGTGTTGACATATTTTTTGTGATCAGCGGTTTTATCATGGCCTATTCCACCCGGCACGTTGATCGCGACTCATCAGTTGCGCGCGAGAGCTTCATATTCCTGACCAAGCGCATCATAAGAATTGTGCCGCTGTATTGGGTCGCACTGTTGTGGACGTCGGCGCCGTATTGGATTGACGGGCTGTCGAAGGCGAATTCCGCAATCGACCTGCTCCTCAACCTCAACCCCGATTTAATCGCCATCGTTAAAGATTTTTTCTTTATCCCGCATTTGAGCATCGACGAAGAGGAGGTTGGCGAAATATTCCCCGTCCTGATTCAAGGATGGACATTGAATTACGAAATGTTTTTCTACGGTCTGTTTGCACTGTCGATGTTCTTTCGCAGCTACCGGCTGTTTGCGGCTTCGCTGGTTCTCGTGGCCCTGGTGTTGACAGGCAAGATTCACAAGTTCACTGATATTGCCGGGCTGGTCTACACCGCCAGTATTTTGATCGAATTCGTGTTCGGCATGATGGTGTTTTATGTTTACACGCAGACGCAGCATCTGACCTTCAACCGCGTGCCGCTCATTGTGCTTGGGGTGGTCGGATTTCTGCTATTGAATAGCGGGTCAAGTGTTAACGATAAATATGTGCTCGCCGTCGCTGCGTCCATCATTGTCCTGGTTTTTATTCACGTGTTCCGCGGGATTCATTTGAGCCCACTAAAAATTCTCGGCGACGCGTCCTATTCGATTTATCTTTTCCACGCGGCCGTATTCGAATTGGCGCGATGGTTCATCCGTTATCTTGAATTGGGCAACGAGGGTTACCTGAATATCACCATGATCGTTTTGATACAGGTCATCTCCGCTATTATTATCGGCACGATCATTTACTACGTCATTGAAAAGCCGATGCTGAGCGGGCTCAGGAAGTTGCTCGAGCGCCCGCGTACCGCGCTCATACCCAAAGTTGCCAATGACAAAAAGTAAATTCGCGATCGCGTTGCGCGAGGGAGAAATTTTTCTTACCCGTGCTGATCCCGTGTTGCGCAAACTGATTCACACCCACGGACCCTGCGGGCTCTCACCCAGCTGGCGGCGCTCGCCCTACGAAGCGTTGGTGCGCGCCATCATGTACCAGCAACTCAACGGCAAGGCGGCGGCGACCATCATGGGACGCTTCATCGACCTGTTTCCCGGTGCGCTGTTTCCCGATCCGGGCCTGGTATTGACAAAAACTGACGAGCAACTGAGGTCGGCCGGATTGTCGCGGCAGAAACTGAGCTACATCCGCGACGTCGCCACAAAGGCTCAGCAAGGCGTCATACCCACGCACCGTAGAGGACTGGCGAAGCGGATGGACGAGGATCTTATCGAAGCATTCACTCAGGCCAAAGGTGTGGGTCGCTGGACCGTGGAGATGATGCTGATGTTCTCGCTTGGGCGATTGGACGTTCTGCCGATCGACGACTACGGTGTGCGCGCCGGGTACACCAAGGCCATGCGGCTGGACATGATGATCGCCCCGCAAGCGCTGGCATTGATTGGTCAACGTTGGGCGCCTTACCGCTCCGTCGCGGCATGGTACCTGTGGCGTGCGACGGAGGCGTGATGCCGGATCCGTCGGAGTGCGGCTCGAATTGTCGAGCGCTAGTGAAGTTCCACATTGCCGGGACCATCGGAGGAAAACATGCCGGTCGCCGCGAGTTGCCGGATCAAGCGCACGGTGTCGATGTCGGCATCCCGGTAGGCTGATTTGCGGTATTCATCCAGCTCGCTGACCGCGTCGTCGGATGTGGTTTGCAGGGTGTAGGCAAACCGCAGAAACAACTCTCCCGGCCTGGGTTCTTCGATGCGGATAATCAGTCGTGCGCCGGTCACTTCAACCGACGGCTCGACATCAAAACTCACCTGCACCTGCGGCGTATAGGTCACGCGATCACGCACGAGCGCAGCGCCAAAACGCATCTCCCGGCGCAGCGTGTCGCCGCTGCGCTCCACAATCCGGCACTCGTCCATGCCGATCAGAAAATACTGCGGTCGCTCAGCGCGCGCGACCAGGCCGAGCCACAACTGCTCGCGAGTCAGCGGTTCAATTTCCAGATCGTTGGGATCATTGATCTGAATCAAATGTTCGTAGTGCACGGTGGGGCAACCTCAGCGATTAACGTCCGATGATCTTGGTTCGGTGCCAATTGTTATCTCCTGCTGCGGCTCTCCCCGCGCCACATACACCGCAGCAACCAAATCACCGGTTACATTCAGCGTCGTGCGGCACATGTCGAGAAAACGGTCGACGCCCAGGATCAGCGCCAGGCCTTCGACCGGGATGCCGAAGGTGACCAGGATCATCGCGATGACCGGCAGTGAACCGGCGGGAATTCCGGCGGTGCCGATGCCGCCCAGCACGCAGATCGACATGATCAGGAATTGCTGGCCGAGGCTCAGGTCGACGCCGAATAGCTGTGCCAGAAATAATACCGTGACGCCTTCAAACAACGCCGTGCCGTTTTGGTTCATCGCTGATCCGGCGGTTAGCACAAAGCGGCTGACGTGACGTGGGAGTTTGAGATTTTCTTCGGCGACGGTGAGCGCCGTGGGTAAGGTTGCGCTCGACGACGCAGTGGCAAATGCGGTGATCATCGCAACGCGTACGCTGCGGAAAAATTCCAGCGGTGAGCGCCCACCGAGAAAACGCACCGCCAGCGAGTACACCACAAACATTTGCAACCCTAAACCCAGCAACACTACGCCGACGTACTTCAACAGATAGGGCAGCAGGTCGGTGCCCAGGCGTGCAGTCATGGTAAAAATCAACGCAGCGACGCCATAGGGGGCAAGTTTCAACACGCCGTGAATCAGCGTCATGCTCACATCGTAAATGCCTTCAATTATTTCACGCAGGCGCAATGCGGCAGGCGTGCGAGTCATCGACAAGCCCACACCAAGAATCAACGAGAACAGAATCACGCCGATCATGTCGCCATTGGCTGCGGCTTTGACCGGGTTGTCGGGAACCATCGTCACCAGCAAGGCGACGCCGGTGGTATCGGGGAGTTTTGGGATGGTGACGGTTGCGCTGTTCGACTTCGCAATCTGGCGGGCCTCTTCCGGCAGTCCGGCACCGGGCTGAATCAAATTAGTAAGCCCCATGCCAATCAACACCGCAATCAATGATGCAACCACGGTGTAACCGAGCGTGCGGCCACCCATGCGTCCCAGGTGTCGTACGTCCAGTCCGCAAATCGCAATCACCAGCGCCGAGAACAGCATCGGAATGACCAGCATGAACAGCAGGCGTAAAAAAATCTGTCCGGACGGCAGTGCAATATTTTCTACTATCCACGGCAACCACGATGAGTCATGACCCAGCGCCTTTGCCGCAACCCCCAAGATTCCACCCACCAGCAGGCCGATCAGGATTTTCACGCTCAAATTTATTTTTGCCATGGGGCGGCCTCCAAAAAATCAGATGAGGCCGTATCGACCCGGCAAAAGCAAGTGAAAAAATGATCACTCGCAATGCCGGTGGTTGTGGGTATCAACAGCGAGGTGTGACGGCGATAAAACTATTTTTCCAGCCGCTTCTTGATAGTCGCAAGCGCGTCGCCCAGCCCGAGTTGCAAACGCTGATCGGCTGCTTCAAACAAAGGCAGCATGCGCCGCATCAAGCTGATGAAGTGCGGTTGCAGCCGATCAATATTGCGTGCCGCGAGCAAGTGCAAGGCGGCGTCGATGCCGGGAATCGGTTCGTTTTGGGCGGGTGTTTTCTTTTCGGCTGCGTTACTTGCAACGGTGCGATTGCCGCCTTCGCTTTGCGCGCGTGCCGCGCGCTGATCGGCAAGTGCGAGAAATTTTTCGATAGTGTCAAGCTTGTCGAAACTCAAGCACACCAGGCCGATGCTTGCGGTGACTGGGATGGTGATCCCGCCGTTGCTGAAGGGCGCGGCGCTGAGTGCCTTGCGCGCGCGATCACACAACACGGCACCTTCGAGCCGCCCCGCGCCCGCTGCGATCACGGCAAATGCAGCGCCATCAATGCGCGCAAGTGTGTCTTCAGTACGTACGGTGTCTTTAAGTTTTTTAGCAACCCACGACAACAATTGATTGGCGTGCGCTTCGCCGAGTCGCTTTTGCAGATCTGCAAAATGATCAACGTGCAATGCGATCACCGAGAGATCCTGTGCACGCCGGGTGCTGAACGCCAGCTCTTGCGCGCCGCGCTCGACAAAAAACCGCCGACTGCTAACACCCGTGATCGGGTCAACCGCGCCTTGCTCTGCAAGTGCCTCGGAGGTCTGCACCAGCTTGCGCGTGGTTTGGTCGGATTTCGCCAGCGCGCGGGTGCGCGCGAGCAATTGGGTCCGGTCGAAGGGTTTGGTAATGAAATCGGTCGCGCCCACCTGTAACGCGCGCTCGCGCGCGGACTGATCGTCGGCACCGGTGATCATGATAATGGGCACGGCGCGGATCGTGGCATTTTCGCTGGCGCGAATGCGTGCTATCAGCTCGTAGCCGTCAATGCCGGGCATTTGTGCATCGGTGATTACGACTTGCAAGGTGGGGTCGCCGCACAACGAAGTCCAACCCTGTTCACCATCCACCGCCTCGGTTAAATGAAACTCATCCTTCAGTACATTTCTTATCGACACGCGCATGAGTTTGGAGTCGTCGATGATGATGACGTGCGGTTTTTCAGAAAGTTCGGCCATGGCTGAAATGCGCCTGCGGGTGGTGAGCTTGTGTTTATATCGGTACCTGGTGGCCGGTAATGAGCCCGGCATGGTCATGGACTTGCGGTAGAAAAAAACCGTGAAAACGTGTAGCCTAACCCCCTTTTTTAGCAGGCGAAATATGGGCGGAAAACTTTTCATTCAGACGCACGGTTGTCAGATGAACGAGTACGACTCGGGCAAGATGGCGGACATCCTCGCCAAGTCGCACGGGTTTGAAATCGTCACTGATGCGTTGCAGGCCGATGTGCTGCTGCTCAACACCTGTTCCGTGCGCGAGAAGCCGCAGGAAAAAGTGTTTTCGCAATTGGGTCGCTGGCAGGAGCTGAAACAGCTACGCCCGGGTTTGGTGATTGGCGTGGGCGGTTGCGTTGCCAGCCAGGAAGGCGAGGCGATCTTGAAACGCGCGCCCTACGTTGACCTTATTTTTGGACCGCAGACCATCCACCGTTTGCCTGCGATGCTGGACGCTGCGCGTGCGACACAGCGGCCGAAAGTGGATGTGTCATTTCCAGAAATCGAAAAATTCGACTGCTTGCCGCAACCGCGCGCGGACGGCCCCAAAGCCTACGTGTCGATCATGGAAGGATGCAGCAAATATTGTACGTTTTGCGTGGTGCCCTACACGCGTGGCGAAGAAATCAGTCGGCCTTTCGACGATGTGATCGCCGAAATCGTGCAGCTGGCTGAGCAGGGCGTGCGCGAAATTCATCTGCTGGGTCAGAACGTCAACGCCTATCGCGGTGCGATGCACGACGGCGACATCGCCGATCTGGCGCTGCTGATCCGCTATATTGCCGCCATCGACGGTGTTGGGCGCATTCGCTACACCACCTCGCATCCGCTGGAATTTTCCGATGCATTGATCGACGTCTATACCGAGGTGCCCCAGCTGGTGAGCAATGTGCATCTGCCGGTGCAGCACGGCTCGGATCGCATCTTGACTTTAATGAAGCGTGGTCACACCGTGCTGGAATATAAAGCCAAGATCAGGCGCCTGCGCGCGCTGCGCCCGGACATCAGCATCTCGACGGATTTTATTGTCGGCTTTCCCGGTGAAACGGAAACCGATTTCGCGGCGATGCTGGCCTTGGTGGACGACATTAAATTCGACACGTCCTACAGTTTCATTTACAGCGCACGACCTGGCACCCCGGCGGCCAGCTTGCCGGATGACGTGAGCATGGAAACGAAAAAGCAACGCCTGGCTACCCTGCAAGAGCGCCTGCTTAAGCACGCGCAAGCGATCAGCGTCGCAATGGTTGGTTCGGTACAACAGATTCTAGTGGAAGGGCCGTCGCGTAAAGATCCGCGCCAGATGGCCGGGCGTACCGAGAACAATCGTGTGGTGAATTTCGACGGCGATGCTTCGTTGACAGGGCAGTTCGTCGCGGTGCGCATCACCGAAGCCCTGACTAATTCGATGCGCGGCGAGCTTGCTGCCGGACGCGTTCCCGAGCGCATTGTCAGCGGGGCGTGTTGACTCCCTTGTCGCACGCACTTATTTCAAACGACCTGGTCTTGACTCCATCCGATAACGGTCGGTTGGCGAATCTGTTTGGCAAATTTGATGAGCACCTGCGACAAATCGAACATCGTCTGGGCGTCAAAATTCAATTACGCGAAGACGCATTGCATGTCAGCGGCGAAAGTGAATCGGTGCACGCGGCATCGCATATTCTCAGCACGCTTTACGATCAATCCGCTACCCAACAACTCACGCCCAACATGGTGCATTTGCTTTTGCAGGAGGCGGGTATGAACAAGGCGAATAACGCCGTGATGGACGAGCCTGTTGTCATACACACGAAACACGGCTTGGTGACCGGGCGTGGTGCGGCGCAAAACCGATATTTGAACAACATCCGGGCGCACGATATTAATTTCGGCGTTGGCCCGGCAGGTACTGGCAAGACGTACCTTGCAGTCGCCTGCGCTGTGGATGCGCTGCAACGTGATCAGGTACAACGACTGGTGCTGGTGCGCCCGGCAGTTGAAGCGGGTGAGCGCCTGGGATTTTTGCCTGGCGATTTGACGCAAAAAATTGACCCCTATCTGCGACCACTATATGACGCGTTGTATGAACTGCTCGGTTTCGAGCATGTGGCCAAGCTGATCGAGCGCAATGTCATCGAAGTCGCGCCGTTGGCGTATATGCGCGGCCGCACCTTGAACGACGCATTTATTATTCTCGACGAAGCGCAAAACACCACCGTTGAACAAATGAAAATGTTTCTGACGCGCATCGGATTTAATTCCACTGCCGTGGTGACCGGTGATGTGACCCAGGTCGATTTGCCACGCGCGACGCCGTCCGGCCTGTTGCAAGTCACTAAAGTGTTGCGGCAGGTCGAGGGTATTAGCTTTACATTTTTTGATTCTCGCGATGTGGTGCGTCACCCGCTGATCCAGCGCATTGTCGATGCGTACGATGATTATGAAAAGGGCGCGGGTTATGACACAAGCCCGGGTCGATGAGTATCAAAGTGGATATCCAGCGCGCGGCGGGTATCGCCGCTTCGGCTGTGCCGCTGGCGCGTGAGTTCCGGATCTGGGTGCGAGCTGCCTTGGCACCGCGTCGCCGCGATGCGGAGCTCGCACTACGAGTGGTCGGCGAGGAAGAAAGCGCCTATTTAAATCACACCTACCGTGGTAAGCGCGGCCCCACCAACGTGTTATCTTTTGCTGCGCAGCTCAGTCCAGAGGTGCCGGTACCGCTACTCGGCGACTTGGTCATCTGCGCGCCGGTGGTGCTGCGCGAGGCGCGCGAGCAACACAAGCCTGCGCAAGCGCACTGGGCGCACATGACGGTGCACGGGTGTTTACATTTGTTGGGCTACGATCATCAGGCGGTGCGCGAGGCGCGCGTGATGGAGGCGCTCGAGATCGAGATTCTGGAAGCATTGGGATTTGCCAACCCCTATGCCGAGTTAACAATGCACAGCGTGAAGAAAAAATGAGCGACGACGAATTGGAGTCCAGCGCCAGCTACGGTGAGAAAACGCAGCGCTCCTGGCTGGAGCGTATCGGCGACCGGCTTTCGCGCGAGCCTAGAGATCGCGATCAGCTCATGGAGTTGCTGCGCGATGCCGAGCAGCGTCAGCTGCTGGACCCTTACGCCTTGGTGATGATTGAAGGCGTGCTGGAAGTTTCCGAAATGCAAGTGCGCGACGTCATGATTCCGCGCGCGCAAATGGTGGTCATCGAGCACGATAAAGCGCCGGAGGATATCGTTCCGATTGTGGTTGAGTCGGCGCACTCACGCTTTCCGGTGATCGGGGACAACAAGGATGAGGTGATTGGAATCCTGCTCGCGAAGGATCTGCTGACCTATTTTGCAGCGCCTGGAGAGAACGACTTCAATCTGCGCGATGTGTTGCGCCCGG
Organism: Gammaproteobacteria bacterium; assembly: GCA_031370545.1. Classification (GTDB taxonomy): domain Bacteria; phylum Pseudomonadota; class Gammaproteobacteria; order SG8-11; family SG8-11; genus UBA6921. The sequence goes on along the minus strand of JANMQQ010000036.1, from coordinate 15,071 downwards.
CCGTGTTCATTCCGGAAAGCAAACGGCTCAACATGTTGCTGCGCGAATTTCGCACCAGCCGCAATCACATGGCGATTGTTGTCGATGAGTACGGTGGCGTCGCGGGATTAGTCACGATCGAAGACGTGCTGGAAGAAATCGTCGGTGAGATTGAAGACGAGCACGATATCGACGATGACGCGAACATCGTAAAAGTCAGCGATGCGCGCTTCACGGTGAAGGGCATCACGCCGATTGAAGACTTCAATCTGGAAGTTGGCGCCGGATTTGGTGATGACGAATTCGACACCGTGGGCGGCTTGGTGACCAATGAATTTGGCCGCGTTCCGAAGCGTGGCGAAGTGGTCACGTTCGGAGCGTTTCAATTCAAGGTGCTGCGCGCCGATAGTCGTCGTATTCAATTGTTACAAGTCACACGCGCGCATTCCGCCGATGGCGCTCCGTAAGCCACCCACGTGAATCTCGACACCCTGCTGTCAACGTCACAACGACGTTATGCTCTGGCAACCGCAGCGGGATTAATCGTTCCGTTGGCGTTTGCCCCCTTCGATTTTTACCCGCTTATTTTTATGAGTCTCGCCGCGTTGTTTTTTGTGTGGCGCCACGCGTCTACGCGCGAAGCGTTTCGGAGCGGCTTCTTGTTTGGCGTCGGAATGTTCGGCGTCGGTGTTAGTTGGGTCTACGTCAGCATGCATGATTTCGGTGGCGTGTCGGCGCCGGTGGGCGCGTTGTTGACATTGGCATTTGTGCTATTCCTGGCGTTGTTTCCGGCCGTCAGCGGATGGCTATTAGTGCGCTATTTTCGACAGCCCGCAGCGTTGTGGAGTAACGCGCTGGCAGTATCTGCGTTGTGGACGCTGGGTGAATGGTGCCGGGGCTGGATATTTACCGGTTTTCCCTGGTTGGCTGTCGGATATAGCCAGGTGGATTCTCCGCTGGCTGGCATCGCGCCAATCTTGGGTGTCTACGGCGTTTCGTGGGCGGTGAGTTTTTTGGCGGCGCTAATCGCATTTGCGCAGCGCGCCAATGTATTGAAAGTTGTGTTGCCCAGTGTTGTGGTGCTGACCGTGGGCATAGCGGCTTTAGCGTCAATTGAATGGGCGACGCCTGCGGGCGCGCCAATCAAGGTAGCGCTGCTGCAGGGCAATGTTTCGCAAGATATCAAATGGCAGCCGGAGCAACGTCAACCCACCATCGACTGGTACGTCGAGAACACACGACTGAACTGGGGCAGCGACTTGATCATCTGGCCGGAAACCGCGTTACCGGTGTTCTACCATCAAGCGCAGGAATTTCTGACTAAGTTGGGTGAAGAGGCGCGCAATGCCGGAACCGATGTGTTTATTGGTATGCCGGTGATGAACGCGCGTACCCAGCAGTACTACAACAGCATGGTGAGTGTGGGTGGTCCCGAGCAGATTTATTCAAAACAACACCTGGTCCCTTTTGGTGAGTACATTCCGTTCGCCGCGATGCTCGGTGGGCTGATGGAATTCATGCAGGTGCCACTGCCTGACTTCAGTACTCAGCCCAGTTCTCCAGTTGTAAAGCTCGCAGGGTACGCAATGGGCGTGTCGATTTGCTACGAAGATGCCTTCGGCGAGGAAGTCATCAACGCCTTGCCGAGCGCTGCCGTGCTGATCAATACGAGTAACGACGCGTGGTTTGGTAATTCAATGGCGCCACATCAACACTTGCAGATTGCACGTATGCGTTCCATAGAAACACAACGACCGATGTTGCGCGCCACCAATACTGGAGTGACTGCGGTGATTGATCATCGCGGTCGTTCAATAGCACAAGCTCCGCAATTCGAAGCGGTTGTGTTGCGTGCGAACGTGCAGCCGATGCAGGGTGCGACGCCCTATGCGCGATTTGGAAACGTAGCACTCATCGCGCCACTGTTATTCATGATGATGATGATTTTGTTTGTTGCTCGAATGCGTCCGCAACAAGTTGTCTGAGCGCGCCAACGGTTTACACCGCGAACGACGGTGGCTTACACTCAAGAAAAGTCGTTATTCATAATATGTTGGTTCGGGGACGGGGTGGCGGGAGGGCCAAGTACATCATGTTTTATTCCATGAGTCAGTCGCGACGTAGTCGATATGCTGGTGCGCCGCTTCGGTTCCCCGCGAGCGCGCAGTCGTCCGTGTAACGTAGGTCTAGGGGTCGGGGGTTCAGTGCTGTTGTCACATCAATTGCGCCGTTACTCTACGGATGTTTCCCGTGCTCGGTCGTTAGTGACTGCGGGTGTTGTCGCGCTATTTTCATACGCTTCGCCTAGCGAAGTTCATGCGGAATATTTTATTCCCACCGGCCTTGGCGGCAGTTTGAGTTATGGCTACGGTTACTCGCGCATTGCTGATTCAGAATCAGAGCAGTCAAATGTAACTCTAAGTCTGAACGGTGGCGGATACTTCTGGCAGCCTTGGTTTTTAACTATGGGTGCGGGTGTTGGACTGGGCCTAGGTCGATCAGGCAGCAGTGTTAGTTCTGAGGCTACTTCAAAATCTCTGAGCGGCAGCGTGGATCTTACTTTGTTTCCAGAGAGCCGGTTTCCCACTAACTTTGGATTTGCGCAGTCGGATAGTCGGCAGGACAGCAACAGCGCGTTGTTAAACGGACAAAGCTCTCAGACACGTCGATTTTATATCCGCCAAACTTACAACACATTAGATGGCACCAATATAAACGCTTGGTTTGATCACAACACGGGTTCAGCGAGCTATCAAACTGGTAATTCAGTCGACCGATCACTTGGGTTTCAAATTCGAAAACGGGTGCCGTACCACGATTTTGGATTAGGGGGCGGGTATTTCGAAAACGATCCCGCGCAGTCCGATATTACAAGTACTAGCTCCAACCTTTTGCTGAGCCACAGTTATTTCCCTTCGGGGGAAGTGGGAGTAAATTCCATCGCCAGTTATTCCGGGGCAGCGTCTACCGGGGGGGGTACCGAAACATTCCGCACAGCTTATGAACAAGTATCAAGTTCATTCTACTGGCGACCTGAACACCGACCTTACAATATTAGTGGCGGTGCCCTTATTTATACGGTGTTGTCCGGGGCGGCGTCGCGAGGTGTTTCAACAAATGCGAGCGCATCCTACCAATTCGCGCACAACTTTATTGTTAACGGCGGCGTGGGTGTGAGCGTGGCTGATGCGGGAGGTAGTCAATCTGTCAGTTCCACGCAGTCACTCTCAACGAGTCTTCCGTCCGACCAGTATCGAATTTTCGGTTTTGACTACGGTTGGAATGTCGGGGTTGGCGTAAGTAACAGTGTGAGTCGTAGCGAAACTACCCCAGTGGAAGGCAGCGGAGCTTCAGTGACGGAAACAAAGAGTCAGCGCTCCGTTAGCGTCAGTGCGTCACATCAACTGGGACGTTCAATAAGTTTGGGGCGCAACGCTGGAATGAACGTTTCGTTTGGGCAGAATGCGTCAGGTTCCAAGTCCAGTGATTCCGACTATATAGGTCGTTCGTTTTCAAGTTCGATGTCGTTGGGGTGGAATCACTCCGGATTCGGTGGGAGCACTAGCGCTGGCACATCGTTATCTGACTCGCGAAGCTTTGGGCGACAAACCAGTGCGTCTCAAGTCTTGAGTGCGCAACTGGCGCGAAATCAAGAATTGTCAAGGTTGAGCAGTCTATCAGGTAGTGTGAGTTTCCAGGCAAGCCGTGCCAGTACACCGGATAGGGAAGCTACTGACAACACGAATAATTCTCCGATCAACGATATCGGTAAAACCAGCAAGGCAGCTTCCGCTAATTTTGGCTATGTTCATAGCCGTTTTTTAGGTGTACACGGCTTGTTATTTAATTCCCGATTATCGGTACCCACATTATTGAAAGACGAGCGTACTCAGTCCACAGCCTCAAAGGACTGGGATAACTCGCTCTCGTATCGGATTGGTCTGCTAGCATTAAATTTAGCTGCACGCGTAACCGACGCTGGCCCTGGGCAACGCGCATATTCGATGACTTTCCAGGCTGTACGAAGTTTTTGAGCTGTTGTACTATCGGTGCGCTTTCACATACTAAGAGTGTTTTTTCGGGGAGAGAGAGTGGCTATGAATATCAAAAAGACTAAGGAGTGGTGGTTGGCGCTGGCGGTGTTTGCGGGCGTCGCTGGATTGTTTGTGCCTGTCTCGGCGCAAGCCGAGTACGCGGATGTTGTCATTAATAATTATGCCGATGCTGCCGGCATGCGGCCAGTGGTGTTTCCGCATTGGTATCATCGCATTCGGTTTCGCTGCAAAGTGTGCCACGCTGATCTGGGCTTTCAGTTCAAGGCGGGTGGTAACAAAATCACCATGGCCAAAATTATCGACGGGCAATTCTGTGGTGCTTGCCATAACGGTGAGATTTCCTGGTCCGTAGAAAACTGCGGGATGTGCCATTCCGGTATCCCCGGCACGCCGACGCAAATTCACGGCAGCACCGTGCAACGTTTGGTGGCCCCTGCGTATAAGTCGTTACAAGACAGCAAGCCTGCTGATGCGCAGGATAAACCTGCGGATAAGAGCGACGCGAAGCCCGCTAAATAGTGGTTCGGCAGAAAATAGAATTCGGGGAAGGAAAATGTCATGAACAGCATTGTTAAAACGATAGTGATACTGATAGCTGCAACGGTGCCTGCCGCAGGTGCAGTGGCAGCTGAAACGCAAGCGACCAAGAAATCTATGGAGTTAAAGGAAGTTGATTCGGACGCAAATAAAGTTAGTACCGCGAATGTGTTTAATCGTTTGTTGAAGAAGCCCAAGCAAAGGAACGCTCCGCCTCCGGAAGACGGTATCCATGATCCGGATAACGAAGGTAGTCATGTGTTGCAGCCCCCGTTGGTTTCTTACGAGGGGTTGCCCACAACAGAGTTCGGCAACTATGTCGACTGGGTGCAGGCGCTGCAAAAAGGCTTTCTGAATCCTCGCTATGATCGTGTTGATCCCAGTGTCGAAGCGCTCGTGATGGATTTAGATATCGTTCGGGAAGTCAAGGCGTCCATGCCCGACGTCGTTTTTCCGCATAAGCCGCATACGCAATGGTTGCATTGTTCCAATTGCCATCCGAAGATTTTTATTCCGCAGAAGGGCGCAAACCAGATCAATATGTCGGCGATATTGCTCGGACAAAAATGCGGCGTATGCCACGGCAAGGTATCATTTCCAATCACCACGCTGTCCTGCAAAAAATGCCATTCCAAACCAAAGCCGGATGACTGGAAGCCGCCGCTCAGTTCCGCGAGCGTAAAAAATCCGTGGCGCTAATTTCCTAAGATTAGGAGTCAGTACGGGTGCGTTCGCGCACCCGTCTGCGTTATGAGCATACGATTGTGAATTTGCTCATCGCAGGGGAGGAATTGCTCGATTATAAATTTCATATCAATCATGCGTCGAAGGTGTGAATCAATGCGTCGAGCCAGCAATACTTTATTATTGGCAGCGATAGTTGTGGGATTCATCGCGGGCTGCGGTACCCCAGCGACGACCAAGAAGGAAGCTGCCGCTGCGCAAGTAACTCCTGAATCTCCCCCAGTCACACAGCAGAAGCAGGAAGCCCCTGGATCAACATCCGTCGATAAAACCGGTGTGGCGGAGAAATCGGTTGCACAAAAGGCGCCCGAACCGGTGGTCGTCGATCCCAACCCGCCTGCGGTCGAGATGAAGCCTGCGGCGGTGGTTGCCCCCCCACCCTTAATAACTAAGGTTCCTGTTGCGTCGCCCTTAGTCGCTCCGGTTCCGACCGCAACGCTCTTTCCAACGCCTACTCCGATCCCTAAAAAGGGGCCGAATCATTTTGTGATTACTGTGGCTGAGAAAACACCTGCGCACCCCAATTTTGGCAAAGGGCATCATTTGGGTTTCCTGCTCGACAATGTTCCAGGCAAGTCTGTGGTTTTGAAGCGCGGGGAAGTTTACGAATTTGATGTACAAACCAATCCGCTCCATGACGTCTATTTTTCGACCAGTCCGATGGGATGGGGTGGCGGAACGGTGACCGAAGGAATAAAGGGTCAGTTTACCTACCGCGGTCTTATCGTAGTGTCGCCAACGGAAAGCACGCCTGACATTGTTTATTACCAATGCCGTAATCACAGCTCGATGGGTGGCAAAGTTGCGGTAGTGAACAAGACAGCATCGAGCGCTGAAATTAATCGGTTATTGGCCACAAGCATCGCAGATACGCCGGAGGTTGCCGCCGGAATTTCCAGTGGCCCCAGAGTCAATGTTAGTGATACGGCCAAGCAGAAACTCATGCTGGCTGAATTAATGTTGCAGTCAAAATCCACCAAAGCGGTAGCCGAAGGGGATAACGAATCTGCAAAAAGTGCTCTTTCCAGTGCGACTAGTAAGGTGCAAGCCGCACGTCAAGAATTGGGCAATGGGCATAATAGTCAAGCGCTGGCCCTCGCCGAAGAGGCGTTAAAGCTTGTCACCGCCGCAACGCGTTCGACTTCGAATGAAGAAGCGGCCAAGCTTCAACGTGGACGTTACGTCGAAGCGTTAGACACCCTGAAGAATTTCCAGGACTCGCACAAACGGAGTTTTGAGCGCACAGTGAAGAAGCGTGGCGCTGCAGCGGCAGTAGATTATGATCACGTCAAAGTCGATGGCTTGGCCAGCGATGCCCATGCGCTGAGTGATAAGGGGCAGCACGAAAAGGCAACACAATTGCTTGTTAAAGCCGAGCGCTTGGTTACGCAGGCGATCCAGGCGATGCTTAATGCCCAAACCATCGTCTATGATTTAAATTTCGAGTCACCTGCGGATGAATACGAATATGAACGTAAACGGTTCATAAGTTATGAGGAGTTGATTCCGGTTGCACTTGAAGAAAAGAAACCTGCTGAGGCGGTGGTGAAATTAATGGATACTTATGTAGTGAAGGGACGGGCGCGCAAAACTGAAGCGGATGGAAAAGCCAAGGCTGGAAACTATCCCGAAGCGATTAGTCTGATGTTAGCGGCAACAGAGGAAATTCAGCGTGCTTTGCGGTTGGCCGGAGTCAGTCAGTAGCCAATAGGGATCGGAACATGACTATGCGTGGTTCAGTGCCGAGTGGTGTGCGTGTTGCATTAGTGTTGGGTATGCTGGCCGTGCCTGCGGTGGCCGATGAAGGTGCCGGACATTTTCAATTGAACGGACATGTTGTTCCAATTGCCGAGGATGGAATTCACGATGCGACCAATGACGCGGTTAGGATTTTACAACCCCCTTCCGAAGCTATGGCGAACTTCCCGCGCGATCAGCGTGGCGTCATTAATTGGGTAGACACGCTCGACAAAGGCATGGTTAATCCGCGAACCGGGCTGTCAGGGACAGAGAAGATGCACTCGGTCGATTTCGATGTGATTTTCAAAAACACCGCATCGATGCCGTATGTGCGGTTTCCCCATTTACCTCATACAAAATGGTTAACGTGTAAAAACTGCCATCCAGAAATTTTCCTGCCTCAACGCGGTGGAAATTTTGTAACTATGGCGGCCATTATTGAAGGCGAGTTTTGCGGGGTTTGCCATGGCAAAGTGGCGTTCCCGCCGCTGGAATGCAATCGCTGCCACAGCGTTCCTCGCGACAATGTAGGGTTGCGGTAAGATAAAACTTTTCACGCATTTTTCCGGACGACACTGCGGTACAGGTTGCTCTATGCGCTGCCCGATCATCGCACCCCTCCGAGATAATCACGCTCCGACTTGGCGAGCACTTACACCGGTGCTGGGCATTATCATGCTTGCAAGTTGCAGCGTTGCTGAATTGAAATCATCGGTAACGGCACCGGAAAAAGCCGCGCCGACCACTCGGCCAGTCAGTCCGCTCACCAGTTACACACGTCCGGGGGATCCCGAAGTTTTGGTTGCGATGGAGCCCATTACCGGTGGTCGACAAGAGATGGCGAGCGGTGCAGTGGGCGAATTCGCGCGCATCATAGTGGGCGCGGGGAACACCGTAACATTTTTAACTCCAGTTGCAGTAGGCGGTGTAAAAGACCAGATGTTGATCGTTGATGCGGGCACGCGCGCGATTTATCGCTATAACCTCACCACAAAAGCGATTCAAAGTTTGGCGCTGGCGGGTAGCCAATTCGTCGGCGACCCTGCAGGCATGGCAGTCGAATCGGATCTTAGTTTTTACGTCGCTGATCCGGTCGGTAAACAAGTGCTTTATTTTGATGCCAATGGAAATTTCGTTCGCCGTTTTGCCGATGCGGCTAATTTGGCGCGGCCCGTTGATGTTGTCGTGGATGAGGTGCGCGGACAGATATATGTCGCCGATGGTAGCTATAGCCATATTGTGATCTTCAGCAAAACTGGCCAAGCCATGTCTGCAATCGGTTCACGGGGCCAAGGTCCTGGTAAATTTCGCGCAATTACTGCTATCGCAAAGGGTAAAGATACCCTTTTTGTTGCTGATCGACTGGAGTTGCCGCTCCAGGAAATTGATATCAATACTGGGGCGTTTCGATTTTCAATCGCGCGCGGACAAATTATTTGGCCTACGGCCATCATAGTTGATAAGCGCAATCGCATTTTCGTGAGTGATCGCTCCGACAATACTATCAAGATATTTGACGACATCCGGCTCGTTGCGACCATCGGCGGCACTGGTTACGCCCCCGGTCGGTTCAGACAGATCACCGGCATGTGGCTATCAGATCAAAACATATTGTATGTTGCGGACAGCATGAATCGCCGTGTTCAAGCGTTTCGTGTTGTAACTGACAACAACGACGCTCTCCCGATCATCGTGCAGTAAGGCAACCACCCAGAATACATGCGCGTTCTAGCAATTATTTTTTTATTGACAACACTTGTCGCCTGCGGTGAGACCAAATCATTTTTGCGCTATGAAGCGACGGGTGAAAGCAGAGTTTGGCCGCAACAGCCCGAAATGGCGCGGTACCGCTACGTGGGCCAGTTCACCGGGGAAGACAATATTTTCAAGGAAGAAGGCGGCAGGTTTGAAAAAATCTTGCGCTGGTTGGTTGGGCTGGCCAGTTCGGAACCGGATCGGTTGATGTTGCAGCGACCTCAGTCGGGAGTGGTCGACGATGCACGCGGACGGGTATACATCACCGATGTTGGGCGTCGAGGCATATTTGTATTTGATGAACCGAAGGGTCAGCTATTGTTTTGGGACGACGCCGGGCAATCGCGTAAATTTGCTACTCCGTCAGGAATCGTAGCAGGTGCGAACGGCCAACTGCTGGTCGCGGATGCCGATTTAGCCGAGGTTATTCGGCTTGGACCCAATGGTGAGCCACTAGGATCTTTTGGCGATGGCATACTCAAGCGACCTACCGGGATTGCGCGTGACCCAAAAACAGGCCGAATTTACGTCTCTGATACCCACGCACACAACATCAAAGTCTTCGATGATGAAGGCAAGTTACGCGAGGTCATCGGTCAACGGGGCGAAGGGATCGGGGAATTCAACTTTCCAACTTTCCTGGCCTTCGCTAACAACAAATTGTATGTGACGGATACTCTCAACTCGCGGATACAGGTGCTCACTCCCGAAGGTAAGTACGTGCTTAAGTTTGGTCGACGCGGGTTGAATGTTGGTGACCTGCCGCGGCCTAAAGGGATTTCTGTTGATCGGGCGGGTCGCGTCTACGTTATAGAATCGTATTACGATCATTTGTTAGTATATTCGCCAGATGGTCAGTTACTATTGCCTATCGGTGGTACGGGATCTGAAATCGGGGAGTTCTATTTGCCATCGGGTGTTTGGTCTGACGCTAGGGGTCGCGTCTATGTTGCCGATATGTTCAATAGCCGCGTAGTGATTCTCGAATATATTGGTGGTTTATCGAAGTGAGCGGCTTGACCTACGGCATACTTACATGCGGAAGTGGTTGTCACCCCTGATACAGGCAGCAACTTGCGAACGTGCCAGCTCGTAACTCAATCCGCTGCGCGACGAGGATTCTATGGGGACCAAACGGTTTAAAATCATTGTAATTGCGCTTTTTGCGGCATTGAGCTTGCTCTCTTTAAGCCAGACCTATGCTGCGCGCATCGCCGACATTCGTAACACCAAGCATAATTTTTCCTCAGCCATCACCCCCAACTTGGCCGGGGGTGCTAGTCGCGTAGTTTCGGCAACGACTGAAAAACAAATCTGTGTGTTCTGCCATACCCCTCATGCAGCTGAGACGGCCCAAGCCCCATTGTGGAATCGCAAGCTATCAAGCGCTGTTTACGACACCTATCGTTCGGGATCGATTGACGCGACTTCTGGCCCTGATGTGCCGTTAGATCAGCCCAGCGGTATTTCAAAGTTATGCCTGTCGTGTCACGACGGGACCATGGCGATTGGTGCGGTGAATGTACTCACGGGTGCATTCACGGACCAAAACCCACTGACTGCGGATATCGCAATGCAGGGCACGGGTCCAAATGGTGTAATGGCACCTGGCGAAGGAACGGATACCGGCTTTACTCGCTTCATCGGCACGAATCTACGAAATGACCATCCCATTTCTCTCACGTTTAACTCAGCGTTGGCATTAAAAGATGGCGATATGAGGGATCCTGCCACCTCGCAGTACGTCGGGGTGCGCAAAAGGGGAGTTAAGCCGCTGCTGCCCTTAGAGCCTAAAACACCTGGAGCAACAGAAGGCATGGTGCAGTGTAATACCTGTCATGACCCGCACATTCGTGACAATAACGTACTCAATAATGAAAATATCAAATTCCTGCGTGCGTCGCGTTTTCAGCTTAGTGCGCCGACCGCCACGGCTTTTGATCCGGCACGAGATATTATTTGTCTCGCCTGCCACGATAAGCAGGGATGGGTCGGCTCCGCTCATGCCAATAGCCAAGTTGCAACTGGGACATATACAACGGCAGCAGCGGCAGTACGTGATTTTCCGCAGGGGAAGCAGGTATGGGAAACTGCCTGTTTGGCATGTCATGACATTCACACCGTGCAAGGCTCTCGACGCCTGTTGCGTGAGGGCACCGATGGTCCGACTAAAATTAGTGCTAGCGGCTACTTGATCAAGCAGGGTGGAAATCCAGCTATTGAACAAACGTGTTTTGCCTGCCATTCATCTGATGGTGGCACGCTCAACGCTCAAGGATTAAATACGCCAGTACCCGATATCAAAACCGACTTTACGACCCCCGGCAACACGCACATGCCGATTACCTCAACTGATCAGGCAAATGGCTTCAATCTAAATAGCGCTACGCCAGAGGTGCACAACATCGGAACTGAGACCGCAGTTACACAGGCGGGCAAAGATTTCATTGAGGCACGAGTTAATCTGGGATACGGCAATCTTAACAACCGCCATGTGGAGTGTACCGACTGTCACAACCCGCACCGAGTGATCAGGAATCGAATCTTCAACGCGAATCCTAATACTCCGGATGCAGGGCCCACGCATACACACGACATGACCGGGGGCACTCAGCACAATAATCTCGCGTCCGGGGTATTGAAAGGCATGTGGGGCGTCGAGCCCACATATGGATCAAGCAACTTTAACGCTTTGCCAGAGGGCAACATTACCTTCACTATCAAGCGTGGCGATCCGACTGTAAATAGTCCTACTGATGTAGGCCAACCTTACGTAACTCGCGAGTATCAGGTCTGCCTAAAGTGTCATTCGAATTACGCCTACGGGGCAACACCACCGATGTTGGGTTCTTTTAGGGGCGGTACAGCCCCAGGCACAAATCAAATGACCCAGTACACCAACCAAGCTAATGAGTACAACTCGCCAGCAAACCATCGCGGTGAACCTGTAACAACCCAAGATAGCGGGTCCGGACCTGCTCCTGCCAATACAGGGCCAGCGACCAGCTTAGTAAATTTTCAATCCAACAATCATCGCAGTTGGCATCCAGTGCGTAGCGACACTGGCCGTGATCCAACCGCTCGCCATGCGGATGCTCGCAACTGGAATGTCCCATTTAGGTTTGTGGGCGTGCAAACAATGTACTGTACCGACTGTCACGGATCTAATACTCAGGCAGGTACGGTTGTTCCGGATGGTGGGGAGAATGGCAATGTTTGGGGGCCGCATGGTTCGTCCAATAATTTTCTCCTCAAGGGTAAGTGGTCTGGTGATTTGATTGGTGGCACTGGCGAGGATGCGTGCGGCCAAGCTAATAGGGCGCCCTGTAATCCGGATGTGCGAACACACATTTGTTTCAAGTGTCACGACTATGGTCAGTATGCAGATACAGCTCAAACCGCTGCACAAAACAGCGGATTTGCATTGGGTGGAGCGGGAATGTGCATGATGGGTGGCGGTGTTGGTGGCATGGCGAATGGTGGAATGGGTGGTGGTGGAATGGGTGGTGGAGGTGGTGGTGGGATGATGTGCATGGGAATGGGCGGAGGAGCTATGGGTGGTGGCATGGCCATGGGTGCAATGGGTGTTAATTTGCACCTTTTTCACGCCAATGCGGTTGATACCTTTCGGTGTAATTTATGTCACGTCGCCGTACCTCATGGCTGGAAGAATAAAGTATTTCTAGTAAATCTGAATGACGTCGGCGCTGAGAACACCGCAACTGCGGAGCGCGGGCAGGTTCGGATACAGACAACAAATGGCTTTCTTGCTGGGCCCTACTACAACCGAGCTGCATTAAAAGTGCGGAGTTTTGGTGCTAGCGGGCAGTGGCAAGATACAAACTGTGGTTCCGCTGGTCCGCCCGGGAATGGTGAAGACGGTATGTTTTGGATGGCCATGAGTAGTGAAGCTTGCATACAGGTCCCATAGCCAAGTCTAAGCTTCATGATTGAGCGGCGTGGTCGTGACGGCATGTTAAGGTTGATGCGAATTGCGGTGGTCGTTATTGCCAGCACAGCCGCCTTACCGGCCGGATCGGAAGTGCCGCGCTTCGCTTACGTCGTGAATTCGTACGACAACACCCTCTCTGGTTTTATCGTTGATAACAGATCTGGTCAACTGCGCCACAACGGGCATGTCCCTGTTGGGAAATTCCCCTCATCCGTCGTGACGCACCCGTCTGGAAAATTCGTTTACGTTTCGCAGCAAACGTCGATGAGAGTGTCTGGATTTGCGGTTGATTCAATGACTGGGCGTTTAACCCCACTGCCGGGGTCACCTTACAATCCTAAGATTAGCTCACCGTTTTGGATGGCCACGGACCCAGCAGGAAAGTACTTGTATCTGGCGGGTCGCAACTCCCTAAACATTGGCGCAATGGCGATTAACGCCCAGACTGGCGAGCTCACTCCGGTTAAAGGTGCGCCCTTCCCCGGTGGCAAGATGCCGCGCTCGGTGGCTGTCGCGCCTTCGGGACAATTTGTCTATATGACGAATATTATGGATGACAATGTATCGGGTTATCGCATCGACCCGCTCACAGGCACACTAACCAATCTGCCCGGCTCCCCCTATGCGGCAGGCGATGCGCCCCAATTTATTGATATTCACCCCAGTGGCAAATTCGCATTTTTGACGAGTTGGAATACCAAAAGCATCCTCACCTACGCCATTGATTCTGTAACGGGAGTTTTGCAGCGTCAGAATGAGTTCGCTCTTGGCTCCAAAGTGTTTCCCTTCGGTATCCGTCTCGACTCGAAGGGAAGACACCTTTACGCAACCGATTTTTTTGGCGGCGTCATGGGGTTCAACGTAAACATCGCCGACGGAGGGTTGACGGCTATTGTCGGATCGCCCTTCGCGGCCATAGGCAAACTTCCAGCCACATTAGTAATGGAACCTTCCGGGCAATTTGCCTTCAGCCCCAACTACGATTCGCATGACATCACGACCTATGCAGTTGATTCGGGAACCGGCGCATTAAACGCGCTCGAAACCACTTGGTCAAGACCAGGCCCCCGTGCAATGGCGATAGTTTCGGGCGATAAGCCGGTAGAGTTTCAGCCTCAGTCGATTTACGTCACCAACGCCGACGATAACACACTGACTGCATATCGCATTGATGCAGAGAATGGTAGTTTGAAAGCTGTGGCGACCCGGCCTACCGGCATCAATCCTACATCAGTGAGCGTTAACACAACCGGCCGATATGTGTACGTAACTAATGCCGGATCTAATACGATTTCGGCTTACCAGGTTGATCCTACAACGGGAATTCCTAAAGAAATTCCGAGCTCGCCAATTAAAACGCGTAACGATCCGCGTTCACTCGCGCTCGATTACAACGACCACTATGCGTACGTCGCGAATACCGCTGAACATGCCATGTCGATCTTTGTCGTGGATAGTACAACTGGGACGTTGCGGGAGCTGACGCAAGTCGATCAGCCGGCAATTGTCTTTCCGCGTCCAGCGGGTGTTGAGCCACGCAGCGTTTTGCTGCACCCGGCATCTCGGTTTAGCTATGTTGTGGATGCGACCGACAGCAGAGTATTCGTTTACCGCTATTACAGCGCCGGGCCGATGGCTGATGAAATAAGTCAAGACCGGATCTTTTTTGAAGTCGCAAAGAATCCCGTTGCACTTGCTGCCGATCCGCGTGGTAAATTTCTTTACTTAGCGCATGGCAGCATTAACGCATTAGGTGTTTATTCAATCAATATTTTTAATGGTGAAGTCAAAGCGGTGCCTGGTTCGCCATTTCCAGCAGGGACATCCCCCACCGCCGTTGCGGTGCACCCCGGCGGGCATTATGTGTATGTGGCCAACAAGGGTTCCAATGACATTACTGTTTACTATGCCGATACTGCACAAAGTCGCTTCACACGAGTAGGGCAAGTCAAGTCAGGCGCAGCACCTGTGGCGATTTCGGTGGAAGGCTCTGGACGCTTTGTGTATGTTACGAACGAAGGTTCCAATACCGTTTCCATTTACTCGATTGATTCAGCCAGCGGCATGCTAAAAGAAGCTGGCAATATTCCTACTGGCGCAAAGCCGAGTGCCTTAGTCGTGTTCACTGCTACACGATAGAATAGCTGCCCCCGAGCTTATTTTCCGACTGGGCGCGCTCAAACCCCAAGTGCAACATTTTTGGGAGAAAATGTTGCATGGGAAAAAACTACAAGCAATTGAGCATTGAAGAACGGACGATGATCCAAACGCAACTTTCGATGGGAATGAAACCGGCGGCGATAGCGCAG
>JANMQQ010000031.1:0-12185 GCA_031370545.1 Gammaproteobacteria bacterium | reverse complement strand
ATGATCTTCCAAAAATAAGAACGTTGCTCGGATTCTTTACGCCGCTCAAGCATCCACTGCGGCATAGTCAATAACGTACGCTTTGGGCTGATCCAGCGCGCATGCCGGGCTTGTTTGCGCTTTGCCAACATCGCCTTGGGCACTGCTGCTACCGTGGTCGCGGCGCTCAAGAACCAGTACCCCGCCGGATACCAGATTGCCCAAAATGTGTGTTTGATCAACCCGCGCTTTTCATAGCGACGATCAATGATGAGACCCACCGTAAATTGCAGCAAACACGCGGTCGCGAGAATCACGCCGGTCCAGCCGGGCAACATCGTTGGCACACGCAGCGCCTCCGGCCAATACTCTTCGGGCAAGGTATTGGTTGCCGCCCAACAGATGACCGAGAACACCAATGCGTAACACCACAATACGCTGACCCAGTATTCAAGGCTTACCACCCACATGCGGCGATTTTTCCAGCGAAAAATGTCACGACCGAACTTGACCGCTGCTTCGTAGCCGCCTTGCGCCCAACGCAAGCGCTGCCGCCATAACGGGCCAAATTTTTCCGGAACGAGAATCCAGGTGAGTGCGCGTGGTTCAAAGCGGATGTCCCAGCGGCGCAATTGCAGCTTCCAACTGATGTCGATATCTTCAGTCACAGTCTCGCTCGACCAGTAACCCACGTCGTGAAGAGCCGCAGTGCGGAAACACGCGTTCACGCCGGATACGGTAAATACCCGTCCGACGCTGCGCTGGGTGCGTTTGACCATGCCGACGATGGCGGAGAATTCGCCAATCTGAATTCGCCCAAGCAATGATTTGTCGTTGACCACTCTGGGATTGCCAGTGACGGCGCCGACGCGAGGGCCATCTTCAAATTGCTTCATCATCCAGAACAACGCATCCTTTTCCAGTAATGCGTCGGCATCGATGCACATTACAAATTCAGCCGAGGTTGCCAGCACGCCCATGCGCAGGGCAGCCGCTTTGCCGTAATTGCTCGTGAGTGTGACAACTTTAAGCTGTGGCACTTCGGCGCTCAGCGTGTTGAGAATCTCGCCGGTCGCATCGGTGCTGCCGTCGTTGATGGCAATGATTTCAATTGCTGGATAATGGTTGGTAGCTAACTGACGAATTACATCGGCGATACTGGTTTGCTCGTTATGGCAGGGCACCAGAATTGCCACTGTAGGATGGCGTTTAAGCTTGGGCGCTTTTTGCTGACCTTCCCAACGGAAGAAAAATAGTAACGAGCCGGTGATCCAATACACGGCCATAAATAGCGGATAAAAAAACATGAATACAAAAAATATCAGTTCCATAGATCAACTCCCGCTACGTGTATTGCTCTTAACGCCTTCAAGTGGTTTACCGTTATCAACGAGCACCTGCAAAGGTATCTCATAATTCAGTAAACGTTTTGCCCCCAGCTGTGCAATTACACTCTGGAGCGCTTGTTCATCGCGTACATCACTGATAGTAACCCAAACCCGTGCCGGGTCTAGACTTGCTGCGTCGCGAACCGCTGCTAACGATATTAAGAAAAAATCAAAGTCAGCACTGCGGGGGCCGTCACCGAAAAGGCCGTAATTTACGTGTGGGCGGTAGCGGGCGACTACCTCGCGAACTATTTTCATCTTCTTGGCATCCTGCTCTGATGCGAATAACAGGGCATTAAACCGGATTAGCCGTGATAGATCGGTAAAAAATGTGCGTTCATCGCCGATCTGCACTCGGGCCGGAATCTGCAACACAACGTATCTGATATTCAGACGTGTACGTATTTGATGCACGACACGGTCGAGTACATCGGTAGCGGTGGCACAGGCAGCCGTGGTGAAAAAAGCTCGACGTCCATCGGCACTGACCGGGGAAATTATGACCGAATTAACGCGTAACGCCGCCAGCCGTTCCAGGGTATCTGATAATAATGTCTCCTGTTCTGCTTCGGTTTTACCTACATAGGCGTCAAGACTCAACTCTGCAAAGTGCCGGGGCACAGGCGTCATGGAGCGATTCAGCAATTTCGCAAAATTATCAATATCAGGTCGATCTACGACCAGCGTGCGACCCACCACGCCCTTAGCAAGCTCAGAATTGTCGGAGTCGCTCAGCACAAAATGCACGTTCATACCCAACGCCCGCGCCTCTGCCAAAACAACCTCATCATATTCTCCGTAGGGCCAAGCCACCGCATGCGGCGCCCGAGACAATTCCTGTTGCATACGCAGTGCTGATAGCGCCAGGTCGCGACGAATTCGTTCACGAAATTGCACCTCATCTTCAAAGCCCTGCTTCACGGGAAAATATTGGCGGGTAATGGCGGCACCGCGCTGGTTGCCTCGGGAATTAGCGAGAATTCCTTGATGCAGGTTATGAGTATGTGACACCACGCTCACCAACCGCGAAGCAGCAAGCTGACGCGCATCGTTCCAAGACATAATTTTTCCGCGATACTCAGGCGGAACATCAATGCCGTCGAGCCAGGCTGTCACCAGACTCACAATGGACGGGAACTGATAAATCTCCAGCAAGGGGCTCACGAATTCCCGATAACTTTTTAACCCGTCATCAAATGTCAATACCACGGCTTTATCCGGGAGTGTCGTATGCTTTTCGAGAGCTTGTTCCAGCGCGGCAAGCGCCAGCGGTTGGTAACCGTTCTGTTGTAAATAATCCATGTGTGCAACAAATGTGGCGCGACTCACTGCAAAGCGATCATTGCCCGGGTTCGCAACCACATCATGATAATTCAGCACGATCAGGTCGCTGGCACATGCGTTGACATGCCCCCCAATTAAAAATGCCGCGACCAGGCACGCGCGTAGGATCATTACAATTTCCGGCTCACTGAAACGTTGAAGTTGGCTTCAAACTCGCGGTTGCCGTCGTAAACACTTTGACGCAGTGCAGCGCCCCAGGTCAGCGACGTCGCCTCGTTAAAATCGTAGTCTTGCTCGTAACGCACGCCATAAATCGGGAATGGGTTTACACCGCTTTGAGCGTAACTACCCATATGCGCGTAGATGTGATCGACATGGCGCGGGAATTTCGATTCATAAACCAGGTCGACCTTGTAGGTCAGCGTCATGCTGAGATCACGCTCCGGGTTGTAGTACACAGTGTTATCCAGCGTATTGCCGGTGTGGTACACCCCGCCAATGATGCGTTGCTCACGACGTGGCGCCAATTCAAATGCATAGCCCAGCGAGCCGTTCAGCGCGTGCCGGTTGTTACCATCAGAGAAATCATAAAATGCGGCGCCGCCCGCAGCATCCCAGCGGTAATCCAGCGTGTGATAATTCGCCGATGCGGTGAACCGGTGCGCATCAATGCCTAACGCCCGTGCGCGCAGCGGCACATCCTCGGCAAAGGTGGCCAGTTCGAGCTGACCTTGCAGGGAAACCGAAGGGGTGAGCACCGCCGTGGTGGTACTGCCGAAAGATGATCCACCATCCATCTCGGCGGCAAGATCCTCGATGAGCGTGACATTACGATTGACCCCATAAATGATTCCGACGCCCAGACGATGAAAGTCGCCGGTCTCGAATTTTGGATCGTCTGCACGGGCGTGCAGGAAGCGCGCATACCACGCGGCTCGATCATTTATTTTGGCTTTGAGACGCGCACTGAAAAACCAGTCGCGCGCACCGGCATCGGATTTGGTGGTTGCAGCCGCCGCGTCGAATACCGGACGGCGATCTAATGCAAAACGGCGTTTGATCTGTCGCAGTGCATCTTGCGACTCTTCATCGCCACTACGACGGTTAGCGTCGGTGAGCATATCCAAAGCCGCTTCCGTTTTGCCCTCGTCGGCCAGACATTGAGCAACTGGCGTAATCAGGTAGGTTTCTTGGTCAGGATGTTTTTTTATTTTTTCATAACGCGCCAACGCCATATCGCAGCGGCCCATCCAGGTTGAAATAATGATGTAGTCACGCTGCACCGGGTAATTCTTGGGATCGCGCACAAGAATGGAATCAAGAATTGAAATCGCTTCTGTGTACTTCTCTTGCCGCGCGAGATTGACCGCTCGCTCATGCAACGCATCGGGAGATTCATCAAACGCAACCTGCGCCAGTAACGGCGCACTTACGCAGAGCAGCGCCAGACATCCTGTTGTAATGACTTGATTCCTCACTCGCACCGTCCTCACTTAAAATTGATTCGACATATCCTGGCCCCACATGAAACGCAGGCATTATTCTACACTGACGCTCACTTTAGAAACGTGGACTGGACTTCACAAAACGGGGTCTTGACTAGCCACCATCTTCTGAGAACGGGTCGCGTTCTCGGAAGCGTTCGATCTCGTGCTGACGACGCTTCTCCCAATCTTCTTTGCGTTCAGCGATACGGCGCTCACGCGCGCCTTGCTTGAACGGAATGGAATGTTCGCCGAATAGTACCTGGCGCAGGAAACGCATCGCAAATGCAAACAAGGCTTCTTCATCTTGCAGCACTTTCGCGAGCTCGGCATCTTCGACGTCGAACATGAAACGGAAACCTTCTGCTTGAATAAATTCACGGAAGGTGTCGATGTCATAGCTGCACATGTCAAACAGCTGCGGGGTGAGGGCAAACGTGAAATTCTGTTGAAAAAGTCCGCACACAGATCGATTGATCGAGGTATGGGGAATTACGGAGCTGGGTTTTTCTTTTAATTGGCCATCGTTATGTTGCGATGGCAGGTAAAGGAAGGTTAATTGAGGCGGTTTTGCATCAAACGGGCACACCTATCCCGTCCGGTGGCGGCGGATGACAGATACGCATCGCGATTCGGCGTAAATTCTGCGCTGTTGCAGCCAACAGGAATTCGTCATTAGCACCATCGCGTCCACGCAGCCGTAGACGATCCAACTTCAATATCCGTATGAGATGCGCAAACAGCATTTCTACTTTCTTGCGATCACAACGTGACTGTTGGTATTGCGGAGTCGTGGCAATTTGTCGGGCAACTTCAAATTTTGCGGGAGTGCTATTGCCACTTGTATGGCATCATACGTTTTAAATAAATCATGGATGAAGGCGATGAAAATGCACAGGCACAGGCAATTTCTGTTGGTAGGAGCGGTTGGCATCGGAATTCTGTTTTTTACTGGATGCGACAGCAAGGGCTCAACTTCCACACCAAAACCATCACCGTCGGCAGGAACAATCTCTTTCAACACGGCCACCACCACGGCCAGCCAAGGGACGCCAACATCGGGCACCATCAACGTATCTGTCAGTCGCAGCGGCAGCAGTATCGGCGCTGTGGGCGCGGAGTATGCGACCATAGATAACAGCGCGATTGCCGGCACGGACTATAACGCAGCTAGCGGCAAACTAAATTGGGCCGACGGCGATGCCTCGGTCAAGACCATCCCGATTACGCTCGGCACGGAGCCCTTCTGCGGCACTCGAAGCTTTACGCTTACGCTCTCGACTCCCGATGGTGGGGCGCTGCTTGGCACGTCCTCGGCACTAATCACTATCGTAGGCAGTGACAGCCAGCCCGGCGTCGTTGAGTTTACCTCCACGGCCACGACCGTTTACCAGGGCTCAGGTGTTGTGACCCTCGCCGCGAGACGCCACTCCGGCAGCGGGGGCGCCATCAATGTTAGTTTCGCAACAGCCGATGGTGGTTCGCAGGGCGGCGCCGTGGGCGGGCAAGACTACGCTTTCACCAGCGGTTTGTTGAACTGGAACCCCTGCGACTCCACAGGCAAAAACGTCGTCGTGCCGATCAGCACTGCCGCACCGTTCACTGGCAGCCGCCACTTTAGCGTCGACCTCTCGGCGCCGACCGGCGGTGCGAGCCTCGGTAAAAATTCAACTGCGACAGTAGATGTCACCGGTCTTTGGATTCCCCCGTCGACCTTGTTGCAGTTCGACTTTACAAAGTGGAAGCTGATGCTGCCGATTGATAGTAACGGTGGAACGGGTGGTACCGGGGGAATCCAGTTTCCGGCCATTGAAATTCAACCGGCAGAGATCGTAACGGGTTTCGTGGACGCTTACTTTTATGCCGACGACAGTGGGCATGTGATCTTTACGGCGCCGTCGAATGGCGCAGTGTCTACTCCGGGCGCCGGACCCGACCACACGCGCTCCGAGTTGCGCGAGCTCTACACCGGCGCAAGCGCCGTCTTAAATGATTGGAACAGTAATATCGGCGGAACGATGACGGCCACCGTTGCCATCACGTCGATTGCCGCACTTTCGGATGTCGTAACCATCGGACAAATACATGGCCAAGACCACACGTTCATGTTGTTGCTCTATCGCAAATCGAAGAAAGATGTGGCGGTCGACATCTATGCGACGAACGCCGCCGGCAGCACTCATCTGCGCACTCCGCTTCTCACGGGGGTTGAAATGGGCGACACCATCAGTTACTCAATTCGATACATTGGCGACACCATCACCACCAACGCTAAAGATGTAACGACGGGGTCCGAGAAGATGTTGGTTTCGCCAATTGACGCGTCATGGGTCGGGGCGCCGGTGTATTTTAAAATTGGGGCCTATCACTCGGTACCGAACGCGGGCAATCCGAAAGGCGACCAAACGCGCGTTTCCGTCTCCGCCATTGCGGTTTCACATTAGTGGTCCGTTCCGCCAAAAGGCGGCGATGCTTGGGAATAGAAAAATCGGATTGAGTTTGAAAGGCTACTGTTAGCCCGAGTCGTCGTTAACCAAAACATAAACGGTACAGTGAGTGGCGGGCATCAACAGACTGTAGGTAAAATCGTTGGCGCGAAAGCGTTCAGAACAATCGTATGTGTGGAAACTTTAGGACACCCGTTCCGAGCGCAAGCAGCGTGAATATTAGCGTGATGTGAAACGTCATCAAGGCGCGGGCGAGCGTGCTGTTGGGTGTGTACGTAATGGCGGCTGTCGTCGCAGTCGGCGTACTCTGCTTCGTGGATTTGGACCAGGATTGTTGCGCGAGGTGGAACGAAGCGTAGATCTTTACGGCGGATCCAATCCACTGATCGAAGATTTGCAGGGGAAGATCGACGATGGTGATCGTCTTCCCTTGCGTGACCAACACGGCGAGTTGCACGAGGCGCGTGACGATCACCCAAACGAGATAAAACACCAGGTAAACCCACGACTGCGCGACCGCTAAAAGTAAGGCGCTCACTGGGCCGGCGAACGTAGTCCACATTGAAATTCGTTGATCCAGGATCGCGAACCAGATAAAGCGCCCCGTACGCGCTGGGCCCAGCGCGAGCGCGCGTGCGTTGTTACGCAACATGTTGCCGTTCCAGCGAAAGGTAAGTGGAATGGTCAGTTTAAAAAACGAATCCGTCCGGCTTTCGAGCGAATACACCAAAACATCTGGAACATAGAGCATATTCCAGCCAGCGCGCAGTAGATGAAACCATGTGCTCTTATCATCTCCCATGAGGAAGCGAAATTTGCCAAACAGCCAGTGATTCAGGTGGTCCGCTTCGACTCCCCGAATGAAGTCTTCCGACAACACCAGCGGCGCGCGAAACACCGAGAATCGCCCGGTCAGCGTGAGCACCTTGCCAGACAGCGCGTGCGACTTCATCATTGCGTGCCGCCGCGCAAAGCGTAGCTTGTACCACTCGGTAGTCAGCAGCGAACCGTTCAGCACCTGAGCGTCTTCATTGGTCGTGAGACCACCCAGCCGCGCATTATGCCGAAAAAATCCTACTGTTCGCCGAACTGTGCCCGGGGTAATGAGAGAGTCGCCATCCATGAAGACCACAAGATCGCGATCCGATGCCGGATTCCACAATGCGGGATCGTTGAAGTCGCGCGCAATCCGGCGTAACGCGTGACCCATTGCGATGCGCTTTCCTTGACTCTGTTGCAGGAAGTGCAGGGCAAGACGCTCGCTGCCCGCGACCGCGTTCACAACCGACCGAATATGCAGCGCTTCCGCTTCCGCTCCCACGCTAACCACGACAGTAGATTGCGAGGGTAGGCTCAATAGTTCCTTCGTCAATGCGCGAAACACGCGCGCACTGATGTCGCGGTCTTCGCGGTAAGACATCACCATGACATACAGCCGCGGCGGATTTGATGCTGGTATTTTCTCCATTTCGCAGCGCATGGCTGGAAAATGAATGCGCTCAAAATAGGTACCACGCAGCTGGTTTATAAAATACCAGGAATATCTCCAGACACCGATCAAGCCTAGCGCGACAATGGCGTGAGACTTGTAGTCCCAAGCGTAGCGTGGCAGCGATATTAACAACGCGCACGCGACGAACAGCCAAAACAACATGGGTACGAGTGATCTTTTCGCGCGACTGTAAAGAGGCACCGCAGTCGTGATCATCCTCCGGAGGCGGCCGCAGTGCCAAGCATGGACGACAGCCGCCCGATATTCACTTTGACTTCCACCGGCATTCCCGGGAAGAACGCGGCGGGAACCGACTCGAGCTCAAGTTCCACGGGAATTTCAACCAGCTGTGATTCGATCAGTGACGCGAATGGATGGCCGTGCGCGATGTGCGTATGGCCAATCTCGGAGATGCGCGCCCCAATGGCCTGGCTACCACCGTTCGTGTACACCGTCGCTGTTGCACCCGGCTGCAATTGCGCGGCGTCTTTAGGATCGAACTTTGCGACCACAATCGGTAGCACGTCGGCGCTCAAGACGATCACCCGTTCACCACTCTTGACGTATTGCCCCATCGGGCGCTCGATGGAAAAGACGCGCCCGCTGGACTTCGCGTACACGCTCGAGTTGCGGCGTAGTGCTGCGAGGCGCGACAAATCCAATTCTGCCTGTGCGAGATCCCCCAGGCGCTGGGTCAGACTGATCCGAGCCAGCTGCAGGTCGTTGTCGACTTTATTGCCGTTGAAGAACCGCCCGGCTTTCGCCTCCGTAGCGACTTTTTCCGCAAGCATGGCTTCTTCGACGCTCGCTTGGTGGTGGCTGGCGGCGCTCTCGGCCTCGGCTCCCGCGCGCTCCAGCTCCGATTTGCCGACCAGGCCGCTGTGATCAAGCTCCAACATGCGTTCGTAGTAGCCTTTTCGCAAGTTCATCGTGGCGCGCGCTTCCGCGACTTTCGCGTGCGCAACGGCGAGCTGCTGATTCGCGACTTCGGCGTACATCGAGAGTGGCGTCGATGTTTCGGTGACGGCACTGCGTGCGACGTCCACCGCCGCCACGCGCTCCTGCACCAGCCGCTCCATGGCAGATTTCTGTAGATCGAGATCGTGCGCGTCGAGGGTTGCAACTATATCGCCTGCATTAACGAAATCGCCACGCTTGACCAGGACTTTTTCGATCATGCCATCGGTTGAGGCGACGACTTCTGCGAGGTTGCCTATGTAGAGCGCACGAGTGCTGAAAACAAACTGATTTTGGTAACCCAGAAACGTGATCACCATCAGTAATAGTACGGATGCGATTGCATATCCCGCCAAGCGTGACTTGCGTTGCTTACGAAGCGGGTGGGCGGAATCCGTTTGCGCTGGCGCATCAATGACCGGAACGGTCGTGAGCAACAGAGTCGGGATGCGCGACACAGGTTCAAGCGGAATCACCGACTGTTGTGCCACCAAATATTGGCGCAACACTGCGCGGACGTGCGTTGGTAGTATAAGCAGCCACGAAAATCCGGCTTGTGTTTCCGTGCTCCAGACAACCTGCGCCCGTTGCGTAAAGTCGAAGCGGAACGCCGAGTCGTGTAACGCGAATGTGATGTCCACTATTGAGTTGGCTTCGACTCGGCCCAGCGCCGCCCCGGTGCCGGTTACACGAAAGCCTTCGAACGACCAGTCGGTAATATTGAGTTGGGTCCCACGAAGCGTGGCTTGTCCGGGTAACGGGATGCGCGTGGACTTGCGCGAATCGTTGGGCTCAAAAGATTTAAAAGCGGCCATTGTTTTACCTCCATGTACAATTTTTCTTAATGTCGATCCAGTGCCATTCTGCGCTTTGTTTTGTCGTCCCCGAAAAAACTGCGAGCCTAGCTAAATTCTGGTTCTGCAAGTGGCGTACCATGCTTGAGTTGACAATTTCCAGTCGCAATATCCGTCAACCGAAATGCGCCAGATTGGCGATTGCTAGCAGCAAAACCATTGTTTGGTCGATCAAGACCTACGACAAGATCGAAGATCGGGAAGACTACATCCAGATTGTTACAACTCAAAGTGTTCGGAAGCGGTGCAGAACTGATCCGTTCGGGTGCACTGTAAGTATACTCAGGACAAAGCGTTCGGCGATGGGATGATGAAGACGGCCTCCTTGACCGGCGCAGTCCATCACGGACCAATGTATTTCCCGCTCAACGCGAAACGAGCGAAATCAATATGCGTTGTAATGGGTGTTGCCCAGCTTGCGTCGTTGCCGCCGAAAAACGTGGAAAACATGATGCCATCGATTTTCAGTTGCGGAACGTCGCGAAATCGCAGTCCGGCTTGATCAATGACGAGTTTCTCATCGATCCATAGTTTGATTGATCCATTGGCTTGTCCTGGCACATTCAATACCACCTGCTGCTCAACCAAGGTCCATGTTCCTGCTTTGAACCGCCATGATCCCCGCCCGAGCGAGATTCCCCATAGGGAGTCGTTGGTCGGCAAGTATGCGTACACTTCACCGTCCCCATTGCTGCGCCACATGAGGCGAGCGGAAAATCCATCGCTGCCGTCGGGCTGCACGCCGCCGCTATTGCCGGTGCCGCCGTACAGTCCGGGTAGTTTGCCGCCTTTTACAAAATCAAAATTCGCAGCAAAACGCAGGTAGTAACGCAGGTGCAATTGCTCGCGCGGCGCGATTCCGCAATTTGCGAAAAAGCCCAGGCCGCCGACCGGGACTCCCGCGCGTTTGGTGTTTGCCGGACTCCAACTGCCCTTTGGATATTGCACGCGCAGGAAGCGCCGAAGTTTGGGTGCCGCCTCATGCTCATCAACGAACGCGTAGTTGGATTGGCCGAACAAGAATCGCCCGATTTTCCATGGCGCGAACGGATCGTTTGTGGAGAAATCGCCGTTCCAAATATGCTCTGCGACAGCGGGCGAAGCGGAGGCTTCGCCCGCCGCCTGGATCGTCGGAACGGTGGCTGGAGCCGTTGCGCCATAACAGCTAGCAGTCGCCCAGCCAATTATGATGTATAGGTTACGTTTAGAGCACCGCAACACTTCCCAATATGAACGCGACTCAATGTTAGGCACGCTGGAGATCCGTTTTGCATTGGGCGAAGCACGTAGCCACATCCAGATCATTAATCGAATTGTAATAATCAGGCGTCATGTTTTGATCTTGATGGAAGGATATTGTGGGCAGCTTAAACCACCACACGCGGTCACGATTTAGGGTACTACGACTCAAAAGGACTCATATTATGCAAACTGCAGGGGAGTGGTGTATGGCGGTATGTCTTGAATGACCGAGCATGATTCCATCGGCTAGATTGCCGGTCTGCGTAAATCCAAGGTATGCGGAAACTCCGGGTGCGATTCTTCACGCGGTAGCTCAACGCCCCCAGGCGTGTGCCCGTATTCACGTAAGCGGCTGATGCGACGCGTTTCTGCGACATAGGAGTTCACTGGAAAAGCATCGTCGTGGCGTCCACCGGGATGGCTGACATAATAGGTGCAGCCGCCGATGGAACGTCCGCTCCAGGTATCGTAATATCGAACGCTAAGGGCGGATCGTCTCGGTTTTGGCATCCCCTGTACGCGGGGCCTTGAAGATACGCCGCTTGGCGTTGTAACAGTTTGCCTGCCGGGCAGCGATAGTGATTATCTTGCTCGTTGCAGATGAAGTCGCTGCGAGAAAACTGCCGTCGGCACGTTCTGATTTATCCCAAACCGGGATGTGTGACTCGATACCTTTTTCGTCGACCAACCACGCCAACGTCGCTGCGCCGCCATAGGCCATGTCGGCGAGTAACCGGTCTGGAGTGAGATTGAAGCGCTCCTCAACACGGTCAATCATCGTCCGTGTCGCATCGACTTCCGCCGTGCGGTAGGCCGACGTCGCTTCGACATCGACAATCATTCCGCAGTGCGTATCGATCAGATAGTGGCGTGAATGGAAAGCACCCAGCAACAACCCGCAGGTTAATACTTTAAAATGGGCGCGCTCAAACCCCAAGTGCAACATTTTTGGGAGAAAATGTTGCATGGGAAAAAACTACAAGCAATTGAGCATTGAAGAACGGACGATGATCCAAACGCAACTTTCGATGGGAATGAAACCGGCGGCGATAGCGCAG
>JANMQQ010000005.1:0-2892 GCA_031370545.1 Gammaproteobacteria bacterium | reverse complement strand
TTTACTACAGATTTTGTCGGTCACGCTTTTCGAGAAAATGCCTATAAAGCAAGCGTTTTCTGGCAGCAGCTACAACTCAAGCGAGAGCGACTCGTGCAATCAACTGAATCTGTTCGGGATTTAACCGGACAGTAGTGATGTCCCCTACAGTATCAGTGATGCAGCCAAGTTCTATTTTTCAACACAATGGCGCTATCCCAATCGCAGGCATGATCGATGACGACGGGAGTAACAAATCCGAGCTCGCCAAAGCGGATTGGATAGGCTCGTCCTACGCTACATCATGGAATCTTGGTGCCAGTACTGTAAATGTCATTCAAACCATCACCCGCGCCGAGGGTTACGATGCGCTGGGAGTAGGCAAGGGCTTTGCCGGCGCGACGCTGCGTTCCTTCACCGCCGCGAGCAAGGCGGAAGTGGCGGTGCTGGGGACGGTACCGAACGACATCGTTTCGATCGATTGTTCTGAATTTTTCGCCAATGGCTTGTGTTTTGGGTCCGACGCCGCAAGTCCAAGTCAGACCGACGTGTTTTTCCTGAACAGTGAAATGCCTAGCTCGTTAGTGCGCGTCACCAATACGCCAGCGAAGAGCGAAGACAAGATCCCCTGATAGTCGCGGCGGTTTAGGTTGGTTTTGATTAACGGGTGGCGGGAATTCCCGCCACCCGGATAGTCAGGGTCAGGTCTTGAACTTAAGCACAAAGGGCGATTGACCTTGAAAGTGCGTCATATTCGGCCGCAAATGCGGCCGGTTTTTCGTAGAATTGTAATGAGAAGGATTTCAAGTTGCCGATTAGCATCACTTGAAAAAAAACATCTATCAATGGTCGCGCTGGTAATGAATCGGTACGTTAGCCCGTCTCGGCTGTATTACGCCGCCAAGGATGTCACTTTCAGTTTTCGAAGCTTCTTTTTCGTTTGCCAAAGATCGTATGCAAGTTGTTTACGCAACCAGCTCTCCGGCGTTGTTTGAGTTGCGATTCCTAATCGCAGGGCCATCGTTGGGCTTACCCCGATGCGGCCATTCAGTAAATCCGACACGGTTTTGCGCGTCACCCCGAGTCGCTTCGCTGCCTCCGTAACGGTGACTCCGAGCGGTTCCAAATACAGGCCGCGCAATACTTCACCTGGGTGAGGCGGATTGTGCATGCCCGTTGCCTCAGTGATAGTCTTCATAGTCAACCTCCAATGCATGGCCTGCTTCGAACTTGAAAGTAATTCTCCAATTACCGCTTACTTTTACGGCCCAGAATCCCTTGCGATCACCTTTTAACGGATGCAATTCAGCGCCCGGGAATCCCATATCCTCCACGACTGTTGCCGAGTCGAGTTGGCTAAGAATCAGTCGTAAACGTTGCGCGTGCTTGGGCTGTATTCCCGCACCGCTTCCCGCCGAGAAAAATTTCTTTAACCCTTTATGACGAAATGAATTAATCATCGGCGCATTGTAACCCCATAAGTGACACTAGCTAAAGCGGTGCGGTACGACGATAACGTCATGTGGGTTGAATTGTCGGATGGCCGCATGCTTCATGTCACGTCAGAGCAGCGTCAGAAATGTGAGCTGACGTTTAGCGCCCACCTTTATTTGGGTTTGGGTTGGGGAAAAAGCACAGGCAGCGGTTTCGGTGTCACATTCGACATTGGGCTGTTTTTCAAGGCAAACCGAAATTCAGCATGACCGTCGACGGCGCGCTCGCCAATGACCCGACTTTCATGGCGAAACTAAAGGCGGAAGAAGCGGACGCCGAGGATGGCCTCAAGAGTTTCACGATGTATCCCGTCACGTCGTTGGGACTCAACTACCGATTTTAATTTTGCATATCATTAGCCAGATCGAGGTGAACCGGCCGCCCATGCGGCCGGTTTTTTGTAGGTAAGGTAACGAGAAGAAATGCAGGTTTTGGAGTCTTTGGGGAGCGACACCAGTGTAGTGACTCACGCTATTTGCAGCTCATTTCTGGACCAATCACGTCTTTCGCTGGAGCGCGGCCATCCTGGCCGCTTCCTGCATATTCTGGCGGGCTGGAAGCCCGCGCTCCAATTTTTGGTGGTGCGCCGAGGCGGTACAGTTGCTCAGCAAAATCGCTGTCCTTGGTTATGACCGCAGCCCCTGTTTGGCGTGCGGCGGAAAATATCTCCTGGTCGCTTGCGTCATGCAGTCCGATGTCACGCAGTGGTACCGCTTCAACAGAAATGTTTCAACCAACCACAATGCAAGCGAACGGTGGCAATTGTGCGTCCAGCCAAAATTTCATGCAACGAGGCGGGCGTGACTGGCGCGCTGTGCCGCAAATTGCAGGCAGGCTTGAATATCCTTGATTTCCAGATCCGGAAAATCTTCCAGTATTTGCTCAGCGGGCAGATTTGCAACGAGCATTTCCAGCACGTCGGCCACGCGTATGCGCATGCCACGAATGCAGGGTTTCCCGCCGCACTTGGCAGGGTCGCTGGTGATGCCGTCAAGCAGGTTCGGGCTGGTGGTTTGGGGCATGATCTTGTTCTTCCGTAACTATTCAGCAAAAAATTCTTGACAAGGTTTTTGCGCGAATTTTGAAAGTATGGGTCGCGCATTGACGCTTCTATTTTTATTGCCTGTGAACGCACTGAGCATGGGTGTGCGCAGTTTAATTTTGCTGGACGTTGCCTGATCGGTGCCGCGTTTTTTATCGCCTCAGCCGCGCGCCTGGCGCGCAAAATTCGAGTTTTAAAACCCGCGTTATAGTTGCACCTGGTTCGAAGGACGGGTGCAGCGCTTTGACGCTCAAAGAAGTCAACATCAACGACACGCTTTCGAAACTCAAGCAACAGCTTAAGGACGAGAAAGACGTGTCTCCAGCGCTGCGCGCGACCATCGAGATGTTGTTGGTGATCGTCACGCTGCTGGCCCA
>JANMQQ010000004.1:0-20212 GCA_031370545.1 Gammaproteobacteria bacterium | reverse complement strand
TTTACTACAGATTTTGTCGGTCACGCTTTTCGAGAAAATGCCTATAAAGCAAGCGTTTTCTGGCAGCAGCTACAACTCAAGCGAGAGCGACTCGTGCAATCAACTGAATCTGTTCGGGATTTAACCGGACAGTAGTGATGTGAAATCCAACATAAATTAGACAGCATCAGCGGTTGCACATCATGCCGTCTAAAACAGTACCCTGTTATTTAACCAGTTGACTTTACTAAAAATGACTTCTCGCAGTTAATTTAGTCAGGCCTAAAATTTCGCGGACGGGAACGGGAGGAGTTACTCCAGCATCCCCAACTGCGAGATTCATTATAGTTGATGAATCTTCGCGCGCTCATTCACTCCCACAGCCCATCAAACAGCTTCACGGCCGTGCGCGTGTAGCGCGCCGTGTGGCGTAGATCGCAATGCCCGAGATAATCCTGAATGAGTCGCGCATCGGCACCTTTGTCGGCGAGCGCATAGCCGCACGAGTGTCGCAACACGTGTGGGCGGGTGCGCGTGCTTGAGCCCGGTGCGTTCCCCCACCACGGTAAGAAGTTAAATTCCATAATTGAATGATCAATATGAAAAACATGAATTTGAGTAATCAGTAAACTCGCCGTAGCATCACCGTACAAATTCATTACGAGGTTGCGGCAATGGCAGGCAAAACGCTTTACGACAAGCTCTGGGACGCACATGTGGTGCGGGCTGATGCGGACGGCACCGCGTTGTTGTACATCGACCGGCATCTGGTACACGAGGTGACTTCGCCGCAGGCGTTCGAAGGTTTGCGGCTGGCCGGGCGCAACCTGTGGCGCGCGAATGCTAACCTCGCGACTGCCGATCACAATGTGCCGACCACCGACCGCAGCAAGGGCATCGCCGACCGGGTGTCGCGTGTGCAGGTTGAAACGCTGGATCAAAATTGTCGCGACTTTGGCATTGTCGAATTCGACATGGCTGATCCACGCCAGGGCATTGTGCATGTGATCGGGCCGGAACAGGGAGCAACATTGCCGGGCATGACTTTGGTGTGCGGCGATTCCCATACGTCAACACACGGCGCCCTGGGCGCATTGGCGTTTGGCATCGGCACGTCGGAAGTCGAGCACGTGCTTGCCACGCAATGCCTGATCCAGAAAAAATCCAAAAATATGCGGGTGAGCGTCGATGGTGTATTGCCGCTGGGCGTGACCGCGAAAGACATCGTGCTGGCCATCATCGGCAAGATCGGGACGGCGGGTGGCAACGGTTATGCGATTGAATTTGGCGGCGATGCGATCCAGGTGTTGTCTATTGAAGGGCGCATGACGGTGTGCAACATGGCCATTGAAGCAGGCGCGCGCGCGGGCATGGTGGCGGTGGACGACAAGACCATCGCCTACGCACGCGGTCGGCCGTTTTCACCTAAAGGGGTTCTGTGGGATCAAGCGGTCGCGTACTGGCAAAGTTTGCACAGTGATGCAGATGCGCAGTTCGACCGCGTGATCGAATTGCGCGCTGCCGATATCCAGCCGCAAGTCACCTGGGGCACGTCGCCGGAAATGGTGGTCGCGGTGAGCGGTAAGGTGCCGGACCCCGACAAGGAATCCGATGCGGTGAAACGTGACGGCATGAAAGCCGCGCTGAAATACATGGGCTTGGCTGCGAATACGCCGATCACCGCGATTGCCATCGACAAAGTATTCATTGGTTCCTGCACCAATTCACGCATTGAAGATTTGCGCGCCGCAGCGCAAGTGGCTCGGGGCAAACGCGTTGCCGGTAATGTCAAGCTCGCCATGGTCGTGCCGGGTTCGGGTCTGGTCAAGCAGCAGGCCGAGCAGGAAGGGTTGCACCGGATCTTTCTTGCGGCCGGTTTCGAATGGCGCGAGCCGGGCTGCTCGATGTGTCTGGCGATGAACGCAGATCGGCTCGAGCCGGGTGAGCGTTGTGCATCGACATCGAATCGCAATTTTGAAGGTCGGCAGGGACGCGGTGGGCGCACGCATCTGGTGAGTCCGGCGATGGCGGCAGCCGCAGCGATTGCCGGTCATTTTGTCGATGTGCGCAATTTTAGTTGAGGAGCGAAGTCATGGATAAATTTTCAACACTCACCGCTATCGTCGCGCCGCTCGACCGGCCTAATGTCGACACCGACGCCATCATCCCCAAGCAATTTTTAAAGTCGATCAAGCGCAGCGGGTTCGGTCCGAATCTGTTCGATGAGTGGCGTTATCTGGATCACGGTGAGCCCGATTCCGACAACAGCGGGCGTCCGTTAAATCCGGAGTTCGTGCTTAACCTGCCACGTTATCAAGGCGCTCATATTTTATTGGCGCGCGAAAATTTTGGCTGCGGTTCCAGCCGTGAACACGCGCCGTGGGCGTTGCTGGATTTCGGCTTTCGCGTCATCATTGCGCCCAGCTTCGCGGATATTTTTTACAACAACTGTTTCAAGAACGGCATCTTGCCGATTGTGCTCAATGCAGTGAACGTCGAAGCCTTGTTTAACGAGGTTAATGCGACGTCGGGTTACTCATTAACTGTCGATCTTCCGGCCCAAATTGTGAAGACCCCGCAAGGCTCGACATTTAAGTTTGAGGTCGATGCGTTTCGCAAGCATTGCCTGCTCAACGGTCTTGATGATATTGGCCTGACCTTGCAGCATGTGGATGCAATTAAGGCGTATGAAGCACGGCGCAAACAGGAAGCACCGTGGATGTTCAATTGAACCTAGAAACGGCAGTTGAACGGCCTGCGGAGTGCGACACGTTGGGTGCAGGGCAAGGCGCAACGAGCGAGGAATAGCGAGCTATTCCGACTAGTTGCAACGCAGCCATGTGCGCAACGGGGCGTGCTGCGCAGGCCGTAGCGGGCCTCACCTTCTGGGTGAGGTCCACATGGGCCAAAAATATCAAGACCTGTATGCACTTGCTTGTGCCTTGCAGCGGTCAACTGCCGTTTCTAGGTTGAAAGGTTGGTTTGGCCGGGATCACTTATAACGAAGGTACGGAAGCGTGACAAAAAAAATAGCAGTCCTGCCCGGTGACGGTATCGGTCACGAAGTCACTGCCGAGGCGGTGAAAGTTCTGGAATGCTTGCGTCGCGATTTCGGTTTGAAAGTGACCATGGATTCCGCACCCGTCGGTGGCACTGCGTACGACGTGCATCATCATCCGTTACCCGCATCGACGCTGGCCTTGGCTAAGCAGGCCGATGCGGTGTTGCTCGGCGCCGTGGGTGGTTACAAATGGGATAGTTTGCCGCGCGAGCTGCGCCCGGAAAAAGCTTTGTTGGGCTTGCGTTCCGAATTGCAATTGTTTGCCAATCTGCGCCCGGCAATTTTATATCCGCAACTGGCGTCGGCATCGACGCTGCGCGCTGACGTGGTGGCAGGGCTTGATCTTTTAATCGTGCGTGAACTGACCGGCGATATTTATTTCGGCGAGCCGCGCGGCACGCGCACCCTGGCCAACGGCGAGCGCGAAGGTTTCAACACCATGAAATACGCCGAGCACGAAGTCGAGCGGGTGGCGCGCGTGGCGTTTATCGCGGCACGCAAGCGCGGCAAAAAAGTCTGCTCGGTCGACAAGGCCAACGTGCTGGAAGCTTCCGGGCTGTGGCGTGAGGTGGTGACTCGCGTGGCGGAAGATTTTCCGGATGTCGAGCTCAGCCACATGTACGTCGACAATGCTGCAATGCAATTGGTCAAAGCGCCCAAGCAATTTGACGTGATCGTCACCGGCAACATCTTCGGCGATATTTTGTCCGACGAAGCCTCGATGCTGACCGGCTCCATCGGCATGTTGCCGTCGGCCTCGCTGGACGCAAAAAACAAAGGCATGTATGAACCGATCCACGGTTCCGCACCGGATATTGCTGGCAAAAATGTCGCGAATCCCATTGCCACTATTTTGTCGGTGGCGATGATGTTGCGTTACACGCTGGGCGAACCTGCGCTGGCTGAACGTATCGAACGCTCGGTCTCAAAAGTGCTCGACCAGGGACTGCGCACCAGCGACATTTACACTGAAGGCACCACCCAGGTGGGCACCAAGGAAATGGGCGATGCGATAACGCAGGCGCTCGTTTAGCCAGGCGCCGTTATATTTTTCAAAGGCTAATTTGTTGCAGACACATGGAAGTAGACATCTACACCGGAGCGGAGATCGGTGCGTTCATTGAACCGCTGGGGAGTTATCGCATCGAAATCTTTCGCGAGTTTCCGTATCTCTATGATGGCGATATGGACTACGAGCGTCACTACCTGTCGCGCTATCTACAATCCGACGAAAGTTTTCTATTACTGGGCCAGGATGCTTCCGGCATCGCTTGTGCCTGCACCGGCATCCCACTCGAACATGAGACTGATGCTTTCAAGGCGCCGTTTGTTGACCACAGGTCACCTGTGGTTGACAAGTTTTATCTGGGCGAAATCATGATTCGCAAAGATCTGCGCGGCCAGGGTTTAGGCACGCGGGTGATGAATCTGGCCTTGCGCACGATTGCGTCCGCTCATAAATATTAATACGTGGTGCTGTGCGCCGTCATTCGCCCGCACCATCATCCACTCAAACCCGCAAACTACACATTTAATGATAGTCTTTGGCACCAAGCGGGGTTTGGCAAACTCGCCGGCTATCAGGCCATGTTTCCATGGAAGGATCTCGGCGATGCGCATGAAACCATGAAGCCGATGAGCTTCTGGCTGAAGCCACTCGATATGTAAAGACCCGCGCCGAGCGAACAAGATACAGGGAATGTTATGGACGTAGTGGGCCGACTCAGCATGTTGTCAATTTTAGCTCTGCTGTGCGTGACCGCCAGCGGCGCACCATCATCGGCAGCGGAGAAGCAGCTGGTGGTGTTGACCTGGGCCGATTATATCGACCCGCAAGTGATCGCTGAATTCGAACGTTTGCAGCACGCGAAAGTGAAGTTCATGTATTTCGAGTCCGACGATGATCGCGATGACTTGCTCACACAGAATAACGGCAGCGGCTACGACGTGGTGTTGGCCGACGGTATTTCGGTAACCACCTACGCGGATGTCGGTTGGCTTGCGCCGATACCACAGGCTTCGATCCCCAATCTCAAGCACATCGACCGGCGCTGGCGCAGCGCATTTCCCCGAGTACGGCAGTACGGGGTGCCGTATTTCTGGGGCACCATCGGCATCGCTTATCGTCGAGACAAGGTACCTACCGAGTTCAACAGCTGGATGGATTTATATCGCCCGCAGCCTGCGCTGCGCGGCAAGATCCTGATGATAAAACACGCACGTGATGTGATCGGCATGGCGCTTAAAGCTTTGGGCTATTCGCAAAACAGTGGCGATCCAGCGCAACTTGCCCAGGCGCGTGAATTGCTGCTGGCGCAAAAGCCGTTCGTACGCGCGTATTCGTACGTGTCGCTCAGCAAAGAATCTGCGCTGGTTACGGGTGAAGTCTGGGCGGCCATGGTGTTCAGCGGCGACAGCATCACCTTGCGCGAGCTCGATCCCAACATCGCATTTGTGATACCCAAGGAAGGCAGTAACCTGGGTGTTGACTATTTCACTATCATGAAGTCGTCGACCAACAAAGCACTGGCCGCAGCCTTCATTAATTTCATTCACGATCCGCAACGCAACGCGCGCATCGCGCGTTTTGTGCACTACGCAACACCCAATCTTGCTGCGCAGCGCTATTTGCCGTCGGCTTATTTCAAAGATCCGATTATTTATCCGAGCCAAGTCACCCTGAAAAATTTCGAGTTCTTCGCACCGCTGGCGCCGCCCGCAGCAAAATTGCGCAACGAAATTTTTCAAACGCTGCTTCAATAACCCGTGAAACTGCAACCCCGTATTCTGCTGATCCTCGTGCCGCTGGTGGTGGCACCGCTGCTGTTGTTGAGCTGGGTCGCCTACGCGCAATTGCGAAAAACTGCTGAGGAGAAAACCTTTCAACAGGTGGATACCGTGCTCGATCAATTGGCGCGGCAAATCCAGTCGGAACTGCAATCCACTGAAGCGAATATCCAGTTGTTTGCCAATTCTCCGTTGCTCGTGCGCTACCTGACCACGGCGTCCGCGACCGAACGCTATGCACTGATTCAACCCGCATTGATGCGGCTGTTTCACAGCTACCAGCGTGCCTATCCCGATTACGGTGAGATCCGCTTGTTGTTACCCAACGGTGATGAAGATGCACGTGTTACTACGTTTGCTTCGACAACGCCGCTTGACCGTGCCGCCGATGCGGCGTTGCTGAGCACATTTGCTAAAACTCAAAGCGATATTGATTCGATGTTCGTGCACGGAAACGGCGGAGAGCTGATGCTGGTGGTCGCCAAACGCTTGCTGTTTCGTGATCCCGCCAGCGACCCCACGACCGCACCGCCGACGCTGCGTGGATACCTGGTGATCACGCATCAGTTGGGCGCGTTGCGGGAGCAAATGGTGCAGTATCATGACAATTTAGGAGCGGTGCTGTTGGTCACCGACCCGGGACGCACCGCATTGAGTAGCGAGCCCGACGTGGCGACGACACCGGACCCGGCGATATTCACTGTACTTAAACAGCGCGACGGCCAGCATGTGCTCGGCAGCTATCAAAACGCCGCCGCGTATTTTCTTGCGCATCGTGTGCACCCGGGTTTGTATGCGGTCGCGGTGTTGCCGGAATACCTGCTGCGCGAGAGCATGCAGGGGCTGACCACGGCAGCCGCGTCGATCCTGCTTGCGGTGTTGGTGATTACCGTGCTGCTGATTGTATTTGGCCTGCGGGTACTATTTTTAACGCCTATTGCGACGCTGAATCAGGCGGTGCGTGCTTTTGGACAGGGCAATTTCATTGTGCCCATCGGTTTGCAACGCCACGATGAAATCGGCACGCTCGCCGAATCGTTTCGCCGCATGGCAAAAAACCTCCAGCGCTCCAATGAACAAATTCGCCACGTGGCATATCATGACAGTTTGACCGGCCTGCCCAATCGTCACATGTTTCGGGAATATCTCGCCAATGTGCTGAATGATTCGATACGCTCCAAGCAGCGGCTCGCCTTGCTGTATCTCGATGTTGACAATTTCAAACAAGTGAATGATACGCTCGGGCACCACGTGGGTGACAAACTCCTCAAAGAAATCGCAAAACGTCTCACGCATTGTTTACGTAATGAAACCGGTCGGATTGATGCGGCGCCGGATGCTGCGGTGGACATGGTTGCGCGACTGGGCGGCGACGAATTTATCGTGCTACTGCCGCACCTGTACGAAAGCCAGGATGCGGACATTGTTGCGCAACGCATTCTGGCCGAGATGGCAGGCCCGTTTACGCTGGACGCACGCGACTTTCATGTCACCAGCAGCATCGGCATCGCGTACTATCCTGAAAACGGGTCCGACGCAGATTTGCTCATCAAGCATGCCGATATCGCGATGTACCATGCGAAAAGCAGCGGCAAAAATAACCGCCAGTTTTTCACCGATGCGCTGCGGCAGGCCACCGATACCCGCTACCAACTCGAACAGGATTTACGCCGCGCGCTGGAACAAAACCAATTCGTGTTGCATTACCAGCCGCAAGTGGAGCTGGCGTCAGGACGGATTCGGGGTGTGGAGGCGCTGGTGCGCTGGTGCCATCCACTGCGCGGTGTTGTGCTCCCGGATGAATTCATTCCGCTGGCGGAAGAGACCGGGCTGATTTTGCCGCTCGGGCGTTGGATCATCGAGCAAGCCTGCCGCCAGGCGCGCGAATGGCAGGACGCAGGTATTGACGGCGTGCGACTTTACGTCAACATATCCAACGTGCAGTTAAATCGCGAACCGGTGTGGGAGCTGCTCGCGCAGAGCATGCAGCGTTTTGGAATTGCCGGGGCGCGCATCGGTGTGGAATTCACCGAGACCAGCATGCTCACTGCGCCTGGACATGGCGTGGAACTCATCCGCCGATTGCGTGAACACGGCATTGCGGTATCGCTGGATGACTTTGGCACCGGTTATTCTTCGCTGAATAATTTGCGCCGCTTCGCGCTCGACAGCTTGAAGATCGACCGCAGTTTCGTGTTTGATGTACATCAAAGTGCGGACAGCGCCGCGATTGTCGCGGCCATCATCGCGCTGGCGAAGAGTTTTAATCTCGCCGTGATCGCCGAAGGCGTGGAGAATACCCAGCAGCTGACGCATCTCGCGGCGCTCGGATGCGACGGCGTGCAAGGTAATTTGTTTGGCGAAGCATTATGCGCCGATGACATCACCGAGCTTTTTCTCGGCGTTGGGAGCGGAAGCCCGGCGGAACTGGTGCGCAGGTACGTAAGTTAATATTCAATATGGGGCACTTAAGGCATGGCAATGAAACGAGTCGGACTCATCGGGTGGCGCGGCATGGTTGGTTCGGTGCTGATGCAGCGCATGCAGGCGGAAAAAGATTTCGCGTTGATCGACCCGGTGTTTTTCACCACGTCGAATGTTGGCGGCAAAGGCCCGGCGATGGGTAAAGACGTGCCCCCACTTAAAGACGCCAAGAGCGTTGATGAGCTGAAAAAGATGGATGTGATCATTACCTGCCAGGGTGGTGACTACACCAGTGAGATTTTTCCCAAGCTGCGCGCGGCGGGTTGGAAAGGCTATTGGATTGACGCCGCTTCCACGCTGCGCATGAACGACGATGCCGTGATCATTCTTGATCCAGTTAACATGAACGTGATCCGGGATTCGTTGCAGTCGGGCGTGAAGAACTACATCGGCGGCAACTGCACCGTGAGCTTGATGCTGATTGCGCTGGCCGGATTATTCCAACGCGGCCACGTGGAATGGATGACGGCAATGACCTATCAAGCCGCCTCGGGTGCCGGTGCCAACAACATGCGTGAATTGCTCAAGCAAATGGGGGTGGCGCACGGCGCGGTGAAACCGCTGCTTGATGATCCTGCGTCGGCGATTCTCGACATTGATCGAAAAGTCGCTGAAACCATTCGCAGCAAAGACTATCCAACTGACAACTTCGGCGCGCCGTTGGCGGGCAGCTTGATTCCCTGGATCGACAAAGATCTGGGCAACGGGCAATCGAAAGAAGAGTGGAAGGGAATGGCTGAGACGAATAAAATTCTCGGCCGCAACGCGGATCCGATTCCAGTCGATGGCCTGTGTGTGCGCATCGGCGCGATGCGTTGTCATAGTCAGGCGTTGACCATCAAGCTCAACCAGGATATTCCGCTGGAAGAGATTGTCTTCATGCTGGCGAACGCCAACAGTTGGGTGAAGGTGATCCCGAATCAGCGCGAAGTGAGCATGAAGGAGCTCACGCCCGCAGCAGTGACTGGTACGCTCACGGTGCCGGTGGGACGCTTGCGCAAACTCGCGATGGGTGGAAAATATCTCACAGCGTTCACCTGCGGCGACCAGTTATTGTGGGGCGCGGCAGAACCGCTGCGCCGCATGTTGCACATTGTGTTGGATGAAGGCGTCTGATTGTTTTGTGATGGCGTCTGCCAGGAGTGGCGATGGGATGTGATCAGGTTGGCAGGCGGCATCTTCAAGAATCCAGGTGTTGGCCGATAGAGGTTTGCATGTCCTGATCGGGTGTCGCTGTCAGGCATGCCTGGCTGTCAATTAAGGGTCGGTACGCTATAGTGAGGCGGGATAGCCTTAACTAATGAAGTTAAAGTTTGGTCCGGCGTAACCGTTGAAGTAGTGGAACTGTGTCGACGCGCAGCATGGTGCTGCGTCGTGACAATTTCGTCGTAACGCAAAGCGCAGGTTCAGGAGTTGCTATGTTCAAAAGATGGGCCTTTGGATTGGCCGTATTGATGTGTTGGATGCCAGTGCAAGTGTTTGCGCTAGGCTTGGGTAACATCGAAATGCGTTCGGCGCTAAATCAGGCGCTGGATGCGCGCATCGAATTACTACGCGCTCGCGCAGGCGAGCTGAAAGATCTTTCTATCACACTGGCTTCGGCCGATACATTTAAACGCGCTGGCATGGATCGCCCGGCCTTCCTGACCCAATTACGTTTTGAAGTCGTGACCAATCCCAGCGGCGCGCCCTACATTCAAGTGAAATCCGCGCAACCGATTACTGAACCGTTTTTGAATTTCCTGATTGAAGTGAACTGGCCCAACGGTCGCCTGTTGCGCGAATTTACCGTGTTGGTTGACCCGCCGGTATTGACCGAGCGCGCACCCGGTGCGGTGGAAGCGCCCGTCACGCAATCGGATACTAGCAGCATTGATCGGTCGGTTGGTGAAGCGCCCACAGCAGTTGCGCCGATTGCGAGCGGCGCAATTGAAGTGCCGGTGCCACCGCAACGTTCCAAACCCGCAGTTGCGGCGCCGACGCCTGAGCCGGTTGCTGAACCGCAGCAGCCCGAAGTCACCGAGCGCGCAGCAATTGAAGCCGAGCCGGTCGCGCCCGCGCCGGTACCGGAAGTCGCCAAGTCAAGACCGCGCCCCCGCCCGACCCGCGTCGCACCGCCCAAACCAGTGGAAGAAACACGGCCCGCTGCGAGCGTGGCGGAAGGCGGCACTGAATACGGTCCGGTGAAAGCCAATGACACCTTGTGGGCCATTGCCGCAAAGATTCGCCCCGGCAGCGCGGTGAGCGTGCCGCAGATGATGATTGCGTTGTTGCAAAATAATCCGGAAGCATTCGCGGGCAACAACATCAACAATTTGAAGCAGGGGTCGGTGTTGCGGTTGTCCGATGTCGGCACGGCGACCAGTATCAGCAAAGAAGAGGCCATGCGAATCACCGATTTGCAGTGGGAACAATGGAAGTCAAGCCGTGGCACTACGGTGGGTTCGGCGCCGTCGCGTACCGGTCGTCCAAAGACCGTCGCACCGCCTTCTGAAGCACGTGTCAAATTGGTTTCACCCAATGTTTCCGGCGATGCAGCGGGTGGTCGCAATGCGCCCAAGGCCGCAGCCACCGGTGGCGCGCGTGATCCGGCGCAGGCCAAACAAGAGCTTGTCCTCGCGCAGGAATCATTGGATGCACAACGCCGTGAAACGCAAGACATGCGTGAGCGCGTGGCCGGGTTGGAAGAGCAAGTCAACACCATGCAGCGCCTGGTGCAGTTAAAGGATGATCAGCTGTCGGCCCTGCAAAATCAGGCAAAAGGCAAGAAGACTGAGCCTGCACAAACTGCTGAACCCGCAGCTGCGGGTGCCAAGGGTGATGCTGGCAAAGCAGCCGAGCCGGTCGCGGAAACAACATCCAAGCCGTCCGGTTTGATGGCGGGCTTGATGAACGATCCCAAGTTAATCGGCTTGGCGGTAGTGGTCGCCGGTATCGTGGTGTTGCTGGTGTGGCTGGTGGTGCGCCGCCGCAAGATGCAGCAGTTTCAGGAGAGCATTCTTACTTTAAACGATTCGGTTTCTGAGCCGGGATTCGCGCAAAATAACAAGGGTGAAAGCGAGGACGCTTCATTCATGAGCGATTTTTCGGTCAGCAGCATGGAAGGCATACAAACTGAAATCAGCGAAGTTGATCCGCTCTCCGAAGCCGACGTGTATTTAGCGTACGGCCGTTACAAGCAAGCTGAGGAACTGGTCAGTCAGGCGATTGAGAAAAGTCCCCAGCGCGCCGAGTTGAAAATGAAGCTGCTGGAAATTCATTACGCAGCCAAAGACGGCGACGCATTCGCGTTGCAAGCCGATCTGGTGCGTGACAATTTCTCTGGCAAGCACCCGGAGTTGTGGGCACGTGTTCTGGAAATGGGTCGTGAACTGGCGCCTCAGAATCCGTTGTTTGGCGGATCGGGCGGAGCGCCACGCGGCGGGTCGCGTGATGCCGGAAAGACCGTCGACGAATTTGAATTGGGCGATTTAAATTTCAATGCTGACAACAGCGCAAGTTCACCCGAAGACACGTTGCTGGACTTTGACTTGTCCGGTTCGGCAAAAAAGGGAAAAGGCGCCAAGCCGGTTGCGCTTGATGAAACCGCGCTGGATTTTGATTTAGGCGACCTGACTTTACACAACGAGAAACCTGGCAAGCGGGTCGCACCGCCTGCCGCAGCGGCAGACGAACATTCCCTGGATTTTGATCTGAGCGCGTTTGACGAAGCCGAGAAAGCGTCTGCTCCCGGTAAAAAAGACGCGGCGCTGGATTTTGACTTCGGTGCATTTGAGCAGGAAAGTACACCTGCGCCCGCAGCCAAAGGTAAAGCACCGGCCCCAGC
This sequence comes from Gammaproteobacteria bacterium, assembly GCA_031370545.1. GTDB lineage: Bacteria > Pseudomonadota > Gammaproteobacteria > SG8-11 > SG8-11 > UBA6921. The sequence continues at coordinate 8,075 of JANMQQ010000004.1, read as the reverse complement.
GCGCGGTCAGGACGACGGGCTTGACATTGATTTTGGTACCGTGCAAGCGGCGGCGAAACCGCAAGTTGCCACCAAGCATGATGCCAACGTGCTCGACTTTAATAGTTTGACAGACGACAACGTGGATGGTCATTTGCTCGATCAGCCAGACAGCGAAGTCGCCCTGGCCGAAGGCGGCATTGATGGTGAACTCGATGACGCGTTATTCGCTGACGTCGACGAGATCGGCACCAAACTTGATCTGGCCAAAGCCTACATCGACATGGGCGACTCCGAAGGCGCGCGCAGCATCCTTGATGAAGTGATCGAAGAAGGCAACGACAACCAGAAACAGGAAGCTCAGGTGTTGATGCGACAAATCGCATAAACTGAAATTCAAGTTGGAAAAAAGGCGGCTGCGATTCAGCCGCCTTTTTTTATGCGGTGCGAAAGCGTGCGTGTGACCAGATCGGTTGTGCGGTGGGTGGCAGTGCGGCGAGCTTGCCGAGGTCGGTCCAGCTACTGGCGGGGTCGTGAAAATCGGAGCCGACCGACGCGAGTAATCCAAAGCGCTGTGCGAGTGCGGCACTGCTGTGTATGACGTCAGGCCCGCTGCTGCCACACACAACTTCGATGCCCGCGCCGCCGTGTGCGGCAAATTGTTCTGCCAGTCGCCGCCGCGTGGTGGCCGACATTTCATAGCGTTGCGGATGTGCGATGACCGCAACGCCACCTGCCGCATTGATCCAGCTCACCGCGTCGCTGAGTTCGACCCACTGGGTCGCGACATAACCCGGTTTGCTGGGACGTAAATAGCGTTCAAAAATTTTCGGCAAGGTCGGAGCGACGCCGATCTCGACCATGTGCAGCGCAAAATGGCGTCGTGTGACCAGGCCGTTGGGCGCATGTCGGAGCGCACCGGCCAGCGCGTCGGGCACGCCGTGTTTTTCCAGGCGCTGTGCCATGAGTTGCGAACGCTGTTCGCGGATGGTTTGCAGTTGCGTCAGACCCGCGAGCAGGGTGGCATGGGTGCGGTCGACGCATAATCCCAGGATGTGCACCAAATGTTTTTCCCAGGTGACGGAAATTTCAACGCCGGGAATTAATGTCACGCCATGCTCCCGCGCGGCTTCGCAGGCGGCATCGAGTCCCGCCACGCTGTCATGGTCGGTCAGCGCCAGCACATCCACGCCGCGCAGTTTGGCGCGCGCCACCACGTCGCGCGGTGGTAATACGCCGTCGGAAAAATTGGAATGCGCGTGCAGGTCGTAAATCGTCATTGAATTAATCGCGAAAATTGTTGAACTGCAACGGCAGGTCAAACTTGCCGCTGCGCAGCAACGCCATGACGTCTTGCAGGTCATCGCGTTTTTTACCGGTGATGCGCACTTGTTCACCCTGGATCGACGCCTGAACTTTGAGCTTGCTGTCTTTGATGGTCTGCACGACTTTTTTGGCCAGCGGCGCATCCAGGCCTTGGCGCAGCGTCACCAGTTGGCGCGCCTCTTTGCCGGCGACCTGCGGTGGATCAACTTTCAGGCAGACGATGTCGATGCCGCGTTTGGACAGTTTGATCTGCAACACGTCGAGCATTTGCTTGAGCTGGAATTCCGCTTGCGCAGTCATCGTGATCACCGACTCGTTGAGTTCGAAATTCGCGCCGCTGCCTTTAAAGTCAAAACGTGTTCCCACTTCGCGGTTGGCCTGATCCACCGCGTTGACCGTTTCGTGCTGGTCTATTTCAGAGACAACGTCAAACGATGGCATGCGGGTGTCCTCCCTTAAGTTGGTTGGTGCGAGCGCAGTGTGTCGTCAAGAAACACCAGGTCACGTGTCAAACCGCGTTTGAGTCGCGTGATCAGCTCGGCGCGCTGCATCGCAGTATACGGCGTTGCGGGCCGTTGCCCCCATACCGGTTTTGGCCATGCGACATCGCTGCGGTAGCGCACGATGTGATGCACATGCAATTGCGGCGTGATATTGCCGAGCGCGGCGATATTGATTTTGTCGGCGTTAAATTCCAGCGCCAGTTGTTGCGCCACGTACGACGACTCGCGCAGCAGTTGCTGTTGATCAGTAATGTTGAGTTGGTAGATTTCGCGTACATTCGCGCGCTCCGGAACCAGAATGAACCAGGGAAAATTCGCGTCGTTCATCGCCAGCATGCAACACAGCGGAAAGTTGCCGATGACGAAGCAATCGCGACGCAAATCGGGGTGCAGTTCAAACATGATCGACGCGGTTCCAGGAGTTTTCATTTCTCACGACTTGATACTTTGCCCAGCGCGCAAACTCCGTGCGCGTGCAGGTGCCTGAGCTGCGGCGTCCCTGGCCCGCGACCACGCGGTAAATCACCTTATCCTTGTCCGGGTCAGTGACGCCCGATTCGTCGACAATGTGGCGTACCGACCAGTTCTCGCCGTAGCGGCCGTTGCTGTAGTAATGGCCGGGGCGAATGTGTGTGGGCTGCAAGTGTGCGTCGCGTGCGTGCTGCAGCGCCAAGATATAAATTTCTGTCAAGTCCTGCGCACTGACATCCACGAACGATTCCATGCGCCGCAACGCAAATGACAAATCTTCAGTGGAAACGCCGAGTTCAGCGCGTTCCGCATCGGGTGCGTTGCCATCGGGGTTGTGGCGGCTGCGTGCCAGCACGGCGGGATAACGACGCCACGGAAAAAAGTAATTGAAGCCCATCGCGATGACGAGCATGCACATGACGTTGAGCAACACCGACGTCAGTACAAATTCATAACCCAATTGATGCGCCGCACCGCTGGTGGCAGCGGCCAGCGCGGTGGCACCGCCTGGCGGATGCAGGCAGCGCAAGTAATACATGACGACGATGGACGCAGCTACAGCGACCGCAGCGGCGACCATGACCTGCGGAATTTGCTGGTAGCAGGTGATGCCGATGGTTGCTGCGATCACGTGTCCGCCCAATACCGGCCACGGTTGTGACAGCGGGCTGTGCGGCAATGCAAACAACAACACCGCCGATGCGCCCATCGACCCGATCAGCACTCGCGCATCATCGGAGCCGAGTGTCGCCGAGCTGATCCAGAACGCCGCAGCAATGGCTAGCAGCGAGCCCGCACCTGACAGCAGTCTTTCAACGTGACTGGCGGGCAAGATTTCGCCGGTAAAAAACGCTTTGAGTGCCAAGCGCAGTGCATTCATACGCCGTATTCTAACGCGGTTAGCACAAAACGCAGCGATCCTCCTGGCACCAGTGCGTCAAACGGGTAGCAGGTGACCAGGGTCAATGCCGATTGTTGCGCGACGTCGGCGAACGCGACCTCGCTCGCATCAATCACGCGGGTTTCGACGACGCGATAGCGGTGCCACTCGCCGCGCGCGTTTTGTAATTGCAACTCGTCATTCAGCGCGACGTTTTTCAAAAATCTGAAATGCGTATCGCGGTGCGCGCTGACGACGCTGTGTCCGGATTGGGTGGGTAATGCGCTACCAAAATGATGTCCCGGCCCGAAGGCTAGCACCCGGCCGCTGTCACCGGCCAACACGATAATGTCGATGTCATGCGCGGTTGACTTCAAGCGCGCCACCGGCCAGGTGTCCGCCCATGGCCATGGCTTGACATTATGCTCGCCTGCCAGAGTGCGTGCCCAGGCGCGTTGCAATAACACCTGCGCGAATTGCGCTTTCGCGTAAATATACGCGCCGTGGCCTAGAAATAGCGCTCCCAGCAGAGTGCAGGCGAGAGCGCCGGTGGCGATGATCCGTCGCGGGTTCATGTTGTGCTCGCACGTCGGCGTACCAGCATGCCGCACAGCATCAGCAAGCCACCCACCAGCAACAGCAACGGAGCAGGTGTAGCGGTTTGTGGTAACGCACCGACCCCTTTGTTGTAGCTCATTCCAGCGGGCAGATTCAACGGCATCGTCTGCGTGTGCAGCGGGTCAGCGTCCGGACGGCTGGGTGTGACATCGACCGCGATCAGACTGGTGTACTTGCTCACCAGGTGATGGCGCAGCGCGACGTCGATGATTTGCTGGCGCAACTGCGTTGCATCTAGCCCCGCCAGCGCTTGATCGTGCAGGGCTTCAATTTTTGCGCGTGCCCACACCACATCGACACCTTGGGCAGCTGTTCCGCTGTGCAATGGCAAACTCGCGTACCAGGGTTGCGTTCCGCGCGTGCCGCGAATTGACACATTTCCTGCCGTGAGTGCAGTGCGCGCGCTGATGACCAGCGGTTCACCGGCATACAGGTCAGGTAATTTGCGCGGCCAGAATTCCAGCGTGGTGTCGACGGGCCAGGTGATGTCAATATTGGTCAGCGCGGGTTGTTCCAGTTTTTCAAACAATGCGCTCATGCGGGCTTGCACATCGTTCACGTTGCCGATCATCGTGAACGTGCCGTGGCCGAATTCGGCGGATTTTTTCATGAAGTAACTGTTGGGTGCGGAGCCGATGCCCACGGTGAACAAGCGGCTGTCGCCGAGTTGACGTTGAATCAGTTCGAACAGTGCATCTTCGTTGCCAACGCTGCCGTCGGTTAGAAAAATGACTTGGCGTAACAGCTCGTGATGCGTGCGTCCATCCAGCGCAGCGCGCAACGCCGGTGCCATTTCGGTGCCGCCGTCAGCGTGCAAGGCGGCGACGAAATGCCGGGCAAGTTGCAGGTTGTCAACACTGGCGTAGCGTGCGCCGCCGAACAACGCACGCGTGCGCGAATTAAATTCGATCACGTCGAAACGATCCGTCGGGCGCAGCCGTTCCAGCGCCATTGCCAGGGCTTGCTTGGCCTGATCCATCGACGCCCCGAACATCGAGCCAGAAGTATCAATGATGAATATGACCTCGCGCGGCGGAGTGTCGCGTTGTGCGTTGGCGGGCGGCGGCAAAATCATCAGCAGGTGATACATGCTGTCGTCGCGTTGCGCGCTGAATACGGCGGCTTGGGGCGCGCTGCCGGTTTTGGGAGTCCACACCAATTCAAAATCGCGGTCGCTTGCGACTGCGCCATCGGCCAGCGTGATGTTCACCTGTTGGGTGTTCTGCGTTGTGACGACGATGGCGTGCGACGGGCTGTTGATCTGTTGCAGCGGGAATCCGGCGTTCAATTCAATGTGCAGCGAGATGGGGTTGAGTTCCAAGCCTGCTGGCACGATCGGCGGGGTGGTGCGATGTGCATCAGGCACGGTATTGACAATTAAAGGCTCGGTTGCTTCGCCCGTAGCACTTTCATCATCATCGCCATCACCGCAGTCGACCATCTCTTCGCCGGGGAGATAACGCGGTGTCATGGTGGTCGGAAAGCGCAGACGAAAATCGCCTTGATCGTAGCGCAGCGTCTGCTGGTATTCGATCTCGACAATAATGCTGTCGTGCGGACCAATATTGGCCACCGAATTGGTGAAGAGGTTAGGCCGCTCCTGCTCCACCAAAGCTGCCTTTTTTCCCGTTTGTTTGGCATATTCGTAGGTGCGTTTGGCGGCTTCGCGTTCTTGAATCACGCCTTCAACGGTGCGCGCGCCGACCTGCATGCGCAGATGATCGACCGCAGCATTTTCCGGCAGCGGAAACACATACACGCCTTCCACCCAGGCATCGCTGTCGTTGCGAAAGGTTTGCGTAAGATGTGCACGCGCAATCAATCCGGTAATTTTGAATTGCACGTCGGTGTGTAGCAGCGGAACTTCGCTGCGTTCGTTGGAGCCTGCGGCAGTCGCATACAAGGTGCCGTGTTCAACTCGCTCAGGCGAACTGTCGGCCCGTGCGGGCGCAGTGATCAGCAACACCAGCGTGACGAGCAGGAGCGATACGGCGAGTCCAATTGCGAAACATGCGCCGAGGTAGGTAAATACATCGCGTTCCAGCGGAACGCATTGCTGTGTGAACTGGATGAAGCGTTTGAGTTGTTGATGTTGCATCGTCATGGTGGGTTCCCCGTGTGGTTGGCCCAGCGCGCCGTCCGTGGCGAGAATTACATCCTGCAAGCGCCGGTGTGAATTGAGTTAACGGGATGTCGATGCGCGGGGAGGGGCGCAATTGAGGCAAGGCGGTGTGCAATTCTGATGAATTCTGATCGCGGTATACGGTAGTCAGGCGACGGGTTACGCTTGCCTCATTGAGTTGTGGGCCTTCAGTGCATTTGGTGAATTAAGGTGAAAAATAGTGTGCTTGCACACCCCCATCCCCACCTTCCCCCTTGCAGGGGGAAGGAGTGCCTTATGTCGATGATAGAGGTTCTTAACAATTTAAAAATTCATTTGAATATGCAGCACAACCGCTGCACCGATACTCAGTTCTACGGGGAGCTGTTGAAGAGAATGACACTGCTTGAACGGAGCTTTCCTTCCCCCTGCAAGGGGGAAGGCGAGGATGGGGGTGATGATAAAGGCGGTGCGTTTGCATCCCCGTCTCGGCAGACTCTTGGGTGAGTTCTTTACAATTTTTAATTTCATCTGAATACAAACATAACCATCACACCTATGCCTAAAATCATTGCCATCGTTGAAGATGAACCCGCGCTGCGTGAAAACTACGCGGCGGCGTTGCGCGCGCAGGGTTATCACACGCAATTGTTTGCTGCGCGCAAAGAAGCGCTGGATAGTTTTCGCAAACGACTGCCGGATCTGATCCTGCTCGACATCGGTCTGAGCAATGACGCTGAAGGTGGCTTTGAAGTGTGCCGCGCCGTGCGTGCGTTATCCGCGACGGTGCCGATCATTTTTCTGAGCGCGCGCGACAGCGATCTTGACATTATTTCCGGGCTGCGGCTGGGCGCCGACGATTATCTGACCAAAGACATCAGCCTGCCGCATCTGACCGCGCGCATCAGTGCGCTGTTTCGTCGGCTGGAAGCGCTGCGCACGCCGAGCGTGCAGGAAAATATCATTGAGCGCGGACCGCTTGCCATCGACGTGAATCGCTATGCGGTGCGCTGGCGCGGTCGCACGGTCGACCTGACCTTGACAGAATTCTGGATGGTGCACGCGTTGGCGCTGCACCCCGGGCATGTGAAAAATCGCGAGCAGTTAATGCGCGACGCGCAGATCGTGGTCGACGACGCGACCATCACGTCGCATATCAAACGCGTGCGCAGCAAGTTCGTCGCCCTCGACCCGCAATTTACCGGCATCGACACGGTGTACGGCATGGGATATCGCTGGCTGGAAAGTTCTGCGGACTAAAACTTTGTTACCACGCGTTCTCTTTTCACTGCGTATCAAACTCGTCCTGGTGTCGTTGACCCTGTTGCTGATTCCGTGGACCGGCTATCGCTACCTGCAAGCGATGGAACAATATCTGCGCGAGGGGCGCGAAGCGGTATTGCTTGAACGCGCGCACGCCGCAGCGGCGGTGCTCGCCGATCAGTCGCAAGCGTTCGCGCCGCGCGCTGGCGATGCCGCGCCGGAGGCAGAACATCTGTTCGTGCGGCCACTGCGCACGCCCATTAATCTGGACGGTTACGACGACGATTGGGCGCCCTATCGTGACAACACGCGCAGTTACGGTGCGGAACACGTGTTGTTCACGCGCGGCGTGTACCGGTCCGCGTCGTTGTCTTTCACGCTGAATCTGGGGAGCGACAACGCCTACGTTTACGCGCTGTTCCGCGTGCGCGACGACAAGCTGATCTACCGCGATGCCAGCAGCAGTAGTTACGATGCCAACGATTATGTCGAGCTCAGCACCCAGGATCGCGCCGGGGTGACGACGCGTTATCAGTTCGCAACCAGCGCGCCCGGCTGGCTGATCGCGCAGCGCATTGCGCCGGATGAAAGTGATACGCCGATTCCCGAACCGCGCATCAAAGGTGAATGGCAGGAAACCAAGCAGGGCTACACACTGGAGCTGCGCATTCCGCAGGATTTATTCGGCGTACGCCTGGCGTTCAGTGTGAACGATGTTGACGATCCGCGTACGCGCGTGGTCACCGCATCATTGGGTACAGCGTCAGCGCAGAATCCGGATGCGCTAAATACTGTGGGTGTACCCGCGCCGCAAATTCAAACCCTGTTGCGTGGATTAACGCCGACCGGTGCACGCACCTGGGTGGTCGACACGCAGCGGCGCGTGATCGCGCTGGAAGGCGGCTTGAAAACGCGCGTCGACGAGAATGTTGAA
>JANMQQ010000477.1:0-13115 GCA_031370545.1 Gammaproteobacteria bacterium | reverse complement strand
TGTCTACACGTGGACTGTACGTTTTCAAGCATGATTCGCAGTTGGGCAATGCCCATGCGCACAGTTTGTTTGCGCGCATCCAGCCCAAACTGAAAGACGGTGTGACGGTGCCGCGCGATTTTAGCGATTACGCCGTGCGGCTCAACGATCATGAATGGCCTACGGGCGTGACATTAAATCGGATGGTAGGTTAGTACATGCCTGACAATGAGGCGGACGATCCCATCATGATCTCCGCCTTGCAGCACTACAGCTATTGCCCGCGTCAGTGCGCGTTGATTCACGTCGAACAGGTGTTTGATGAAAACGTGTACACGCTGCGCGGGCGTGCGGTGCATGAGCGCGTGGACGAGCCGGATTCACAACTCGAAGACGGCGTGCGTGTCGAGCGCGCTTTACCGTTGTTCTCGCAACGCTTGGGTTTGGTGGGCAAGGCCGACGTGGTGGAGTTGCACGTGGGGGATGTGCCGTATCCGGTGGAATACAAACACGGACCGCGCCGTCCGAAAGAACACGACGACCTGCAACTCGCCGCGCAAGCCATGTGCCTGGAAGAAATGACCGGCAAAAAAGTCACGCACGGCGCCATCTATCACCACGGCTCGCGCCGCAGGCGTGAAGTCGAGATCACCCACGCACTGCGCAAGCAGGTGGAAGAAACCACGGCGGCGGTGCGCGCGTTGTTGAAGTCCGGTGTGTTGCCGCCGCCGGTGAACGACGAGCGTTGTCGTCATTGTTCGCTCAACGAGATTTGTCAGCCGGAAGCAATGGCCGATAAAAACAAGCTGCATGCATTGCGTGAACATTTGTTTGATCCGGACGATAATTAGGCCAGTGGATATCCGGCACAACGGTGTATGGAGTTTTAAAACGTAAGCGATGATCGAAACCGCAACATCACGAAACGGCATTGTCATCCGGCTCACAGACGAACGTTGGGTGCATGTCACCGAAGAGCATTGTGAATTGGCCGGTTTGCGCGGGGATGTGCTTGAAACCGTTGCGCGTTGCGAGCGTGTTCTGGTCGGAGGCGAGGGGGAGTTGCTCGCGGTTCGTGAAATGGAACCGGGCAAACACATGGTGGTAGTGTATCGGGAGTTGGCTAATGACGGATTCGTCATAACAGCGTTTGTAACCCGCCGGGTCAGGTCGTTACAGAAGAGGAAACAGCTATGGCCATAGTGGACTTCAACGAATATTTGAAGCTAATACCGGTCGTCAATCGGGCGCCACGGCATTCGGTTTGGATGACCTACGATGCAGAGGCCGACACGCTTTACGTGAATTTCAAGAAGCCGGGTTACGCCACCGACACCGAGATGACCGATGATGATGTGATCGTTCGTTACGAAAACAACGAAGTCATCGGGTTTACTGTTTTGCACGCCAGCAAGCGGGAGAAAAAAACGGCATGAAGGTAGCGAGGTTGACAATATGAACCAAGCTATCAAATTGCTAGACGTTGTGGCCTTGCTGGAGGCTATGCCTGAAAAAAATCTCGCGCGCGGCGAAGTGGGCACGGTGGTGGAGATTGTCGCGCCGGGTGTGTGCGAAGTGGAGTTCTGCGACGATGCGGGACGCGCGTACGCAAGCGCCGCGCTTCGCGAAAATCAGTTGATGCTGTTGCACTATCGCGGCGCGCGTTCGGCGTGACCTTTCTGAGGTGACTACAATGAACGAAATTATTTTTCTGGTTGAAGAGTCGGACGATGGCGGATTTTGTGCCCGCGCGTTGGGTGAGTCCATTTTTACGGAAGCAGATGACCTCAAGCAATTGCACCGGAACATTCGTGAAGCAGTGCAATGTCACTTCGATGAGGGCAAGGCGCCGAAAGTTATCCGTCTGCACTTCGTGCGCGAAGAAGTGATTGGATTGTGAAATTGCCGCGTTCAGTCAGCGGCGCGGATTTGGTGAAGGCGCTCAAGCGTCTGGATTATGAAGTCACGCGCCAAACCGGGAGTCATATCCGCCTCACGCTAAAACAACCCAAACAGCATCACGTCACTATTCCCAATCACGATCCGATCAAGATCGGTACACTCGCCGCGATTGTTGCGGAGGTGTCGATACAGTTGGATATTCCGCGCGATGTGTTGGTCCACAAATTGTTTGGATAAGTTACGGACCGGCGATGCGCCAAATTCTGAATACGCTATATGTCATGACCCCAAACGCCTACGTGCATCTGGAGAGCGACACCTTACGCATCGAAGTTGATCGCGAAAAGAAAATGCAGGTGCCGCTGCATCACATCGGCTCGGTGGTGTGTTTCGGCGATGTGATGATGACTCCTGGCGCCATGCATCGCTGTGCAGACGACGGCCGCAGTGTGGTGTTGCTGGATCGCAACGGGCGCTTCAAGGCACGCCTGGAGGGGCCAGTGAGTGGCAATATTCTGTTGCGCCAGGCGCAGTTTCGCGCGGCGGACAACGCGGGCTTCGCACTCGACACCGCCAAGGCCATGATCGCGGGTAAGCTGCGCAATGCGCGGCAGGTGTTGTAGCGCGGCGCGCGTGACGCGGCGAATGAAAACGACAGCGCGAAACTCACCGAGGGCGCCGAGTCGCTAGCGATCGCGGTTTTTTGCCCGAACCCTGCGCGGCGAGATGGAAGGTTATGTTCCATTCCTGATGAAGTAGCGATGTTCATCCTGATCACCTACGATGTCTCGACCGAGACCGCCGCCGGTAGAAAACGTTTGCGGCGCGTAGCGAAGGTGTGCCAAGGCTACGGTCAGCGTGTGCAGAAATCCGTGTTCGAATGCAAAGTGGATTTAGCCCAGTACGAGCAACTGGAAAGAACACTGCTGGATCAGATTAACGACAAGGAAGACAACCTGCGGCTGTATCGTTTGTCGGAACCGTTGGACCGGAAGGAGTATGGAAAATTTCGCGCCGTCGATTTTGAAGGGCCGCTGGTAGTGTGAGCAGTGTTGCGCGAACCGGTAGTGGTGGCAAAAAGCCGGGGGTGTTCGCGCTTTTCATAACGCCATGATGTGAGAACAAAATTGTGAAGCAGCAGTTGTTGTCCGTTAATTACGACTCAATCTTTTATCGAGGTTCGCGCGGTACGGCGGGAAGCTCGATATATATCATCAAGTTGTATCCGTGCCGCAGCGCGCTCACACGAGCGCGAGGATTGAAACTCATGCCGCGTGTGATTGACGCGTTTGTGGAGTTTGTACGGCAGCGCGCTCACACGAGCGCGAGGATTGAAACTCATACGCTGAATACTTGTTTTCGAAGCACAATCTCTCCAGCAGCGCGCTCACACGAGCGCGAGGATTGAAACTCATGAGTTGCGTTGCTGCCTGGGTTACATCGAGTCGGAGCTGATACACATCACTTTGGCCGTTATCCTTCTTGCCATGGCGGACTTTAACCACCAACCGCTGCTGCCCGCGCAGTACATGATCCTGGTGTTGTCACTTATCATTTTGTTAATCGAGTGGCCGATATGATGGTGGTGGCGATCTTTATGGCCTACATCGGATTCAACGGCATCATCACCAGCCAGTTTGGAAAACTAACATCCGCCAGCCAGGAGTTGGCGGTGTTGACAACCAACGCCACCTCGCTGCAACCCGGCTTTTACCTGTTCTTGACATATACCCTGCTGGCGTTATTCCTCTCGGTATTTCTGAGCAGGAAGCCACCACCTTAGTGCTTGTAAGTTATGCAAAGTGACAACAATTTCTCGGTAGCTTCCTGAAGCACCGCGAACTCATCGTTGACAAGTCCGGTCGGCGAAATACTAGAAATTGCGTGCTTCTTACTCCACAAACATCTCCTGCAGCACCGCCAGCGCTTTCCCCGCAGTGTTCGCTTCCAGTTTGCCCAGGCGTTTGACGAGACGGGTTTTGTCCACGGTGCGGATCTGGTCGAGCACGATCTGGCCTTTTTTGCGCTGGAAAGTGAGCGGGATGCGGGTGGGGTAGTCGCGGCCCTTGGTGGTCATGGGGGCGACGATTACGGTGCCGATGTGGCGGTTCATTTCATCGGGCGAGATGACGACGCACGGGCGGGTCTTGCGGATTTCGTGGCCTTGGGTGGGATCGAGACTGACGAGGTAAACGTCGAAGCGGGAGATTACCAGCGCCATTCGCTTCGATCCCACTCGGCGGTCAGGGCAGTGTCTTCGTCCAGGAGCTTGTCGTCCTGGTGCTGGGCCATCCCGGAGAATGCCTCGGACCAACCGCTGCGCGGCGCATGAATAGGGCGGATGATGAGGACATTGCCTTCGACCTCGATTTCCACTGAGTCCTTGAGGTGGCACTGCTCCAGGACCGATTTAGGTAGACGTATGCCTTTAGAGTTTCCAATGCGCACGATATTGGTTTTCACGGCTAAAGTCTCTTGCTCGAATTAATCGACGTAGTCACATTGTAATTACGCTCTCGGGAGGGTGTCAATGGGTGTTGAGCATGATTTGTTAGGGAACAGGGTCAGAGGGGGAACAGGGTCAGAACAGCAGGGTCAGAGGAACAGGGTCAGGGAACAGGGTCAGGCTTGCGTAATGGGAACAGGGGAACAGGGTCAGGGGGAACAGGGTCATGCAGGGAACAGGGTCAGGCTTGCGTAATTGCGTTAAGACCGCAAGATAAGGGTAGTCAGGGGAAGGCATCAGTTCATTCGACAGTGCGTGGTTTCCAATACGCTGGATCCTTGCGCAGATGCATGCCGGCTACAACTTCCACAACATCGCGAAAGCTGCGAAGAAAGCTGGGAGTCAAGTCTTGCATCACTACATCCTTGCTGACAAAAGCTATGCAACAGATGTTTGATTTTTGAATTCGGTGGATTTTAGATAGAGCGTCTCGGGTGCGATATCCAGCCCGCCAGGCCAAGAGACGGTTCCGTGCTCAATGCGCGCCAGCTTTAAAACACCAATGTTCTTGAGCCGCACAAAGATGCCCCGATCAAGGTACGGGCATACGTCAAACTGGCGTACTTCGCCGTTGGCAAAAGTAACGGTGAGCGAGAAGTCAGCGTGCGCGCTGACTGAAACCACTTCAGGCAATTTTTCCATGGTTCGTTATCTCAGTGGGTCGATCTTAAGCTTTTGCCAGCGTAGCAAAGGTGAGATGTGGAGCGTAGTGTTCCGGTTTATTTCCGCGCTCACCTGCGTTCTAATCTGCGCATGGTTGCTCACAAAGACAAACTCGCTTCTGAACCGATTCCGCAAAGTGATCTTGCGGGGTGGGCGCGCTCGTTGATGGCGCGACTCGATGCGCAGCAGCGTCCGTTGTTGGAGGCGGCGGTGGCGTTGTTTGCACAGCAGCGCCAGGGGTTGACTATTTATAGTGGTGAGGAGGATGCCAACGCGTTTGTTGCGGCGGAATTGCTTGCGGATGTAGGTTTCGATTCCGAAACTTTGGCGGCGGCGTTGTTGCTGCACGATTTTGAAAGCGCGGCGGTGACGGTCGAACAAATTCGCACGCAGCTTAATCCGTCCGTTGCAGAGCTGCTTGAAGGCGTGCAGCGCATGCGGGTGATTCACGATTTGCGTCAACGCCAAGGCGCTCTCGTTGCCGATCAAAACCAGTGGGAAGCTCTGCGGCGCATGGTGTTTGCGATGGCCAGCGACGTGCGCGTGGTGATTGTCACGCTCGGTTGGTGCGTCGCGCATTTGCGTGCAGCGAAAACAAAAAATCTCTCAGAGCAAAAAGCCACCGCACGCGAAGCGCTGGATTTATATGCGCCGCTGGCCAACCGTCTTGGCATCTGGCAAATCAAATGGGAGATCGAAGATCTCGCGCTGCGCTACCAGGAGCCGGAGCGTTACAAGGAAATCGCACGCCTGCTTGAAGAACGCCGCGTGGATCGCGAAAGTTACATCGCCAGTTTTATCGAAGCCTTGCAGGCTGCTTTGCGCGAGGCGGGGATTGATGCTGAAGTGAAGGGTCGCCCCAAACACATCTACAGTATCTGGAAAAAAATGCAGCGCAAGAATCTCGGCTTCGAGGAGATTTTCGACATTCGTGCAGTGCGCGTGATCACCAAAACGGTGCCCGAATGCTACGCGGTGTTGAGCGTTGTGCACAGCCGCTGGAATTATGTGCGCTCGGAGTTTGACGACTACATCGCGGCTCCTAAGGAAAACGCTTATCAATCGTTGCACACGGCGGTGATTGGTCCTGAAGAGCGCGTGGTCGAAGTGCAAATTCGTTCGCTGGATATGGATCAACATGCTGAGCTGGGCGTCGCCGCGCACTGGCGCTACAAAGAGGGCGCTGGAGTTGACTTAACGTTGGAGCGCAAGCTGACGTGGTTGCGGCAGTTGCTGGATTGGCGTGACACCGTAGTGTCAAGCCCTGCGCCTGATGATGAATCTGATGGAGACTCTGCCGAGCGCATCTACGTTTTCACGCCCAAGGGAAAAATCATTGATCTGCCGGTCGGCGCGACACCGTTGGATTTTGCCTACCACATTCATAGCGATGTCGGTCATCGTTGCCGGGGTGCGAAAGTCGCGGATAAAATCATCCCGCTGACTGCGGCGCTGCATAACGGCGACGTGGTGGAAGTGCTGACAATCAAGCAGGGTGGTCCGAGCCGGGACTGGCTCAATCCCAATCTTGGTTACCTGAAAAGTGCCAAGGCTCGAGATAAAGTCGCGCAGTGGTTCAAGCAGCAGAATTACGACGAAGACGTGGCGCAAGGTCGCACCCAGCTGGAAAAAGAACTGCATCGCGTTGGTTTGGCCGAGGTGAATTTCGAGCGCTTGGCGCAGCGCTTTGATTACGGCAAACCGGATAAATTATTTGCCGCCGTTGGGCGCGGCGAAGTGAAAGCGTCTCAGCTTGCGCATGCGTTGCAGCAAAGCGCGCCGGTTGCGGAAGTCACGCCGCGCATCGTCGCGCCGCCGCGTGGTGATCAAGCGCGTTCGGATATTTATATTGAAGGCGAAGGCAATATGCTCACGCATTTTGCCAAGTGCTGTAAGCCGGTGCCGGGTGATGACGTTATGGGTTACATCACGCGCGGACGCGGTGTGACCGTGCATCGCCATGACTGTCCCGAACTGGCGCACTATCGGCTCGAAGCGCCCGAGCGTGTTGCTAACGTGACCTGGGGCAGCCGGTCGGAATCGACTTATCCGGTGGATGTCAGCATCGTGGCCTCGGATCGACAGGGGTTGTTGCGTGACATTACTTCGACGCTGGCCAACGAACGTATCAATGTCACCGGTACGCATTCGGTTTCTGACACCCAGACCAACGTCGCGTACATCACGTTTACACTGCAAATGAAGGATATTACGCAGTTGAGCCGATTGTTGTCGCAGATTGGTCAGTTGCCGAGTGTGATCAGCGCCCGGCGCGCGTAGCATGCTAAGGTCGCCGCCCATGAACACCCCCATCCAACCCTTTCCCCTTGCAGGGGAAGGGGTTGCTGAATATCACAGAGTCTGGTTCTTTACAATTTTACGTTTTTGGAAGCACTACCTCACTGGGCCCCATTATGACTCCCATCGACGAACTACTTGCCATCATGGCGCGCTTGCGTGATCCCCAACTCGGCTGCCCGTGGGATCGCGAGCAAACGTTTGCGACCATCGTGTCCCACACCATCGAAGAAGCCTACGAAGTCGCCGACGCGATTGAGCGCGGCGATATGGGCGAGCTGAAAGCCGAGTTGGGCGACTTATTATTTCAAGTTGTGTTCTACGCGCAGATGGCCAACGAGGTAGGGAGTTTTGACTTTAACGATGTGGCGGCAGGTATTATCGAAAAGATGATTCGTCGTCACCCGCACGTTTTCGCTGCTGCGAAAGCGGGCTCCGCACAAGAGCAAGCGCAGGCCTGGGAACAGCACAAAGCACAGGAACGCGCCGGGAAAACCAACGGTGCTCAACCCGGATTATTTGATGATATTCCACGCGCACTTCCGGCCATGACGCGTGCGATGAAGTTGCACAAACGTGCCTCGCGCGTCGGTTTCGATTGGAAGCGCGCGGCTGACGTGTTGCAAAAATTGGATGAAGAAGTGGAAGAGCTGCGGGTTGAAATTGAGAGCAACGCGTCAAAGGAGCGTGTTACCGACGAAATCGGTGACTTGTTATTTGTAACGACAATCCTGGCGCGTCACAGTGGCGTTGATCCCGAGTCCGCATTGCGCCACGCGAATGCAAAGTTTGAGCGCCGCTTCCGGCGCATGGAAGCATTTTGTAAAGAGCAGGGTCGAGACATTAAAGATCTGACCTTGCAACAGCAAGATGCGTTATGGGATCAGGTGAAAGTCGAGGAACGCAGCGGCGCCAAAGCTGATGCGTAAGATCTATTGTGCGTGTGCAAGATGCGGCAAGAACACCGATAACGCTTCGCCGAATTGTTGTTTTGCTTCCTGCAATATTTCGGGCGCTTCGTCAGGAGTCAGGTTTAACGCCGTCCACGCGCGCTGATCGATTTCAGTAGCTTGGCTGAGGCCGCCCATGCGGCTGCTTTTTGCCAGCGTGTTGGCGAGAAAAATGATTGTCGCTTCCAATTGAAAATTGGGCGCAGAGAACGGGTCATGATGGAAGAGCACGGTTTCCGCGAGGCTTTCGGGCAATTGCCAGGCGAGGAGCAAAGCGCCGCCGAGTTGCGCATGATCAAAGCCGATGATTTCACGTTCCGCAACTTCGATGTATTGATGCGTTTTGGCCGCATGCACCATCGCTTCGCGTGCGCGTTCCGGCAATTTCAGATACATCACCAAATGGCCAACGTCGTGCAGCATACCGCTCACGAACAGGCGTTCGCTGTGCAGGACTTTGGCGCGACTGGCCAGGATGCGCGCGATGATGGCGCAGTCCAGACTGTGCATCCAGAAGCTATTCATGTTGGCCATGTCGATGGGAATTTTATTAAATGCTTCGACTGCCGAAGTGGCCAGCACCAGGTCACGCAACTCGCGACTGCCAATGATCGTGACGGCGCGCGATACCGTGTTGATTTTGGCTGGAAAGCCGTAAAACGCGCTGTTTGCGACGTGTAGTAAACGCCCGGTGAGATTCACGTCTTTGGAAATGATCGAGCCGATTTCGGCTGCGGTGTAATTGTTACGCTCGATGAGTTCGTTGATTTTTACGCACACCGAAGGCAACGAAACCAGCGTGGTGGTTTCGGCGACAATCTTCGCCATATCGGCTGGCGTTAAGGGCGGGCGGGTCGCGAGAGCCATGGGGATTTATCGTCGCTAGGTCAGGTGCGCTATCGCGGATGGTACAACGCAAAACAAAGTCTGCGATAGAGCGTTAAAAGTAATACTTCTTCCAGAAGCGTAGCGTCCACCCGTCTCCGGAACTTGTGAAACGAATTGTTAATTTTGCGACATGGTTGGCGTGCGGTTGCCGTCGTGGACGCGGAATACGCAGCGGCCGATTTGGATCGCGTCACCGTGTTTCAGCGCGGCATTGCGCACATCGCTACCGTTCACGCGGGTGCCGTTGGTGCTGTGGAGGTCTTGCAGCATCGGGGCGCGGCTGCCGTCACCCACAATAATGAGTGCGTGGCGACCGCTCACCAAGGGGTCATCGAGAACGATATCGCTGTCAACATTGCGCCCGATGCTGACGCGCGGTGTGGTGAGCGCGAACTCATCAGTGGCGACTTCGCCAATGGTAAGGAGCAGTTTAATCATTCCGATGGGATACCGATGAGTCGGATGCAGAAATGGTAATAGCTGTGTCGGAAATTCCCAGATGCCCGTGGCCGTCGGCGCGGGCGCGCATCACCGAATTAAGAATGCCGGTGTCACTCACGCCACCCACGACATAGACGTCTTCACCGCGCACCGTAATAGCCGTGGCACTGCGGCCGACGGGCAGGGCAGTCGTCAGGCGCCAGAGCCCGACATGTCCGGCGTGATCCACCGGTGCAAACTCCACGCTGGCCAGGCGGTTGCCACCGCTATGCCCACCCAACATATAGAGGTGTTGCCCCAGCGCGAATGCCGACGCCATAAAACGCGGTGCGCGCAGGCTGGTTTTTTCCACGCCCCAGGTCAACACCTGGCCCTGCGTGCCGATCTTTGCCATTTCCACATCGCCGTAGCTCATGCGTTGCGAGCCTTGCACATGGCCGCCGAGCAGATAGAGCGCATCACCCAGCTGTGTTGCCGAATGAATGTAGCGATCAACCACAGCGTGTTGGGGTTCCAGATGCCACGGCGACAACGTGCCCTGGGTTGACACTTGAGTGCGCTCCGCCGATTTCAAAAAACTGCCGTTGTAGCCACCGATGGCGTACAGCGCATCGCCTTGCGCCACGACTTGCAAGCCGCGTCGCGGCGTCGTCAGCGCAGATTCAGAGCGCCATTCACTGAGCTGGCCAGTCGCGAGGATGTGGGCCTTTTCAACGCTGGCGACCGGAGTGTTGTTGTCGCCCAGTTCGCCCTGGCCGCCGCCTAAAATGTAAAGCTCCCCTTGCATTGCAACGGCGGCATGATAGATACGGCCTGCCGGTAACGGTGTGGTGAATTGCCAGGGTTCGAGGTGTCCGTCAGGTAATACGTGCGCGAATTCAACGGTGTTGACATAACGGCCTTCCGCATCGACTCCGCCCAGTGCGTACAGATAGTCGCCGGACGCGGTGGCCGCCAACGCGCGGCGCGCGACCTGGAGCGGTTGCTGATCTTCCCACTGGTAATTCCAGGTGGGGCGGTCACACGCGGTGAGCAAGAGCGCCATGCTGGCTAACAACAGCCGCGCTGCCGCATCAGCGTGAGCGAGTGGGCAGCGGGTCATGAAAAAATCAAATTGGGCAGGCGTTATTTACCACGGCTTCGACATTGCGAAGTGGTGGGTAATGCCGAGCACAAATCCCTTTGACTTGATATCAGTCGCGCTCAGGTACTTGGTCCATTCCACATGAAACGACGTCGACGGCGTGCCGAACAATTCTGCGCCTGCTCCGTAGGACAGGCCGGTCCCGGTTTTGGTGTACGAGGTGCTTGTCGTGGTGGTTGCAGAGGTGTACGTATTGCTAGCGCTGCTTAGGCCTACCAAGCCATACAAGGTAATATTTTGTGACGACTGCGGCAGGCTGCCACGCAGGAACACTCCGTAGATCGAGTCATTGGTTGCGCTGGTGGTGGTGCCGTTGGTCGCGGTGGCGCTGGACTTTTCAGCGGATAATCCGGCGCGTGCTTCAATGCTAACGTAAGGAATAAATGTCCAGCCGTAGGCGAACATAATATTGTCAAGATCAGCTGCCTTATTGCCAGAGGTCGTCGCAAATTCCGTGGAGTTTTGATAATAACTGGCGCTGAAGTAGTGGTTGGTTGCAGGACCCGCAGCCATCGCGTACGGGCCAAAGCTGAGTCCTGCCAGGATTGCAACGGATCGCACGAAGGAGTTCATGAGGGTCCTCTGTATTTTTAAGTGCCCGAGAAATATTGTTGTCGGTGCCACGCGGTATCGGTTTCCGCAAAATCAAGTGTAGCAGCCGAACGGATGACCTTCGGTTATCGACACAATTTCGGACAAATTGAGGAGCAGAAAAAATTGTGGCTGCATCGTCACCGATGCAGCCACAGAGAAGTAGTGCTAGTTCGTTTGCATGCCTTGCTTGCTATAAATTTTTGCGACGAGTACCGCACACAACACCGTGACCAACAATGAAATCGAACCGATCATTACGCCTAATAAATCCATCGTCTCCATCAAAGCATCCTCTCGGTAGTGAAGCCAATACGCCGAACCCAATCCGGCGCAGCGCAAAAATTAGCACAGCTGCGGCGACGCGCCAAGACGGTATCGCACAATTTCTGGGTGACACTCATCTTGTGCCGCAAGCATCCGATGAAGTAGCACAACCGGTTCGCACCTATGCGAAGCGAGTTTTATCGGATACGCCAATGAGCACAATTCCTGTTTCGATGGATGCTTCAGTTGCCACTGCTGACCAGGCCGCGACGGCGTTGGTGCAGGGCAATGTCAAGTTGGTGTCGCTACCGCACGTGTGCATCCGCGTGAACTTGATGGTGGATGATCCCGATCATACGGCCGCCGAGATCGGCACCGTGATCCAGCAGGACGCAAGCTTGACAGCACGCTTGCTGAAAATCGCCAACAGCCCGTTGTATGGTTTTCGTTCGCGTGTTGACACCATCTCGCGTGCCGTCACCGTGATCGGCGAGCGCGAATTACGTGACTTGGTCTTTGCGGTGTCGGCGGTGCGAACCTTCGCGCAAATTCCGGTGGATCTGGCCAACATGGCCAGCTTCTGGCGGCACAGTATTTTCACTGGCATCGTCGCCAAACTACTCGCGCAGGAATGTGGCGTGTTGCATACCGAGCGTTTGTTTGTTGCCGGGCTGCTGCACGATCTAGGCGAATTGCTGATTTTTCACAAACTGCCCGAGCTCGCGCAAAAAGCGTTGCGCCGCAGTATCGCCATGGACGAGTCCCTGCATCTGGCCGAGCGTACCTTGCTGGGATTCGACCACGGTGCGGTCGGCGGAGCACTGGCCACGCTGTGGGAATTGCCGCCCACGTTATTAGGTGCCATACGTTTTCATCATGAGCCGGATGCCGCGCCGGAGTGTTTAGAGGCGGCGCTGGTTCATCTCGCCAATGCCATCGCACACATCGCCGAGGCGCCAGATCAGCGCGAGGCGTTACTCGCACGATCATCGCAACATGCCTGGCACATGACGCGCCTTAGCATTGAAATCATTGATCCGGTGATCGCACAGGCACATCCACTATTGTTCGAAGGGCTTGCCTTGATCATGCCCAGTAATTAGTTCGGAATATCAGGTCAGATTTTCGTTAAACAAATAGAAACGGCCAGTGAAATTAGTTCACCGGCCGTTTTTTCTTAAGTGCTTGAGAAGCACTTACAGCAGAGAATTTCCTAACAGAAAATTACTCAACTACTAACTGAGCAGCCATGCCTTTGGAATAATGCGCTTCGATGCTGCCGTCTTTTTCCGTTTCCACCATGTTGCAAACAAACGCATAGCGACCCGGTTTGAGATTCAGCGCTTTCTTGACATGTTTGCCTGACTCTAGGCCTTCAGTCTCGTCGACGATTTTGGCGAAAGTCATGGTTTTTTCGTCGATGGCTCCATTCTTGTCAACGGGCAGATGCAGCACAGGATCATTGGTGTTCAGCATCATAAGCACC